>JBLHKG010000146.1:0-5783 GCA_047619835.1 Alphaproteobacteria bacterium | reverse complement strand
CGGCATCGCCGCCCATATTGCGAATGCCGGGGTCGCGAATTCCGGGGTCGCCAATGCCGGTGTCGAGACGATCCTGCTCGATATTGTTCCGGAAGGCGCAGACAACCGAAATGCGATTGCCGAGGGCGCGGTGGCACGGATGCTCAAGGCCGACCCGGCCCCCTTCATGCATCGGCGCAATGCCGGGCTGATTACCTGCGGCAATATCGAGGATGATCTGGAACTGCTCAGCGACTGCGACTGGATTATCGAGGCGGTGATCGAGCGGGCCGATATCAAGCAGGATCTCTATCGCAAAATCGACAGCGTTCGCAAAGACGGCGCCATCGTTTCCTCCAACACCTCAACCCTGCCGCTGCAGATCCTGACCGACGGAATGCCGGACAGCTTCACGAGCGAATTTCTGATCACCCATTTTTTCAACCCGCCGCGCTATATGCGCCTGCTGGAAATCGTCGCCGGGCCGCAGACGCGAGATGGCGCGGTCGAGGCGATTCGCGCCTTCGCCGATTACCAGCTCGGCAAAAGCGTCGTTACCTGTAACGACACGCCGGGCTTTATCGCCAACCGGATCGGCACCTACTGGCTGCAATGCGCCGTTATCGAGGCGATGGACCGCGGACTGACCATCGAAGAAGCCGATGCGGTGATCGGCCGACCGATGGGCATCCCGAGGACCGGCGTGTTCGGGCTGATCGACATGGTCGGACTCGATCTCATGCCGCATGTGCTGGCCGGCCTCGCCGGGACACTGCCCGCGACCGATGCGTTTCACGCGATCTATCGCGAGCCTGAGCTGATCAAAACAATGATCGCCGACGGCTATACCGGCCGCAAGGGCAAGGGTGGTTTTTACCGGCTCAATGCTGAGTCCGGTGAGCGGGTGAAGGAGGCGATTGATCTCAAGACCGGGGAATATCGCACCGCCACACGCCCGAAGCTGAAGAGCGTCGCCGCCGGCAACAAAAAGGGGCTGCGCGCGATGGTCGAATATGACGACCATACGGGGGCGTATGGCTGGCAGGTATTGTCACGCACCCTCGCCTATGCGGCGGGTCTGGTGCCGGAAATCGCCGATGATATTGCGTCCGTCGATGAAGCCATGCGGCTTGGTTATAACTGGCGATATGGCCCGTTCGAGCTGATCGATCTGCTGGGACCGGACTGGTTTGCCGACCGTCTGCGGGCCGAGGGGATGGAAGTACCGCCCCTGCTGGAAAGCGTCGGCGAGCAGAAATTCTATCGCGTCGAAAACGGCCAACCGCAATTTTTTGGCGTCGATGGCGCGTATCACGATTTGATCCGGCCCGCCGGCTGCGACATGCTTGCCGACATCAAGCGCCGGTCAAAGCCGGTCGAATCAAACCGCTCGGCCAGCCTGTGGGATGTCGGCGACGGCGTGCTCTGTCTGGAATTTCACAGCAAGATGAATGCGCTGGGGCTCGGCACGCTTGCCATGGTGCGGAAAGCGGTTGAGATCATCCCCGGGCGCTATAAGGGGCTGGTGATCTATAACGAGGCCGCCAATTTTTCGGTCGGCGCCAATATCGGCCTGCTGCTGGTGCTCGCGATGCTGCGCCTGACGCCTATTGTCCGGTGGATCATCGGCAAAGGGCAGGACAGCTACAAGGCGCTCAAATTCGCGCCGTTCCCCGTGGTCGGCGCGCCATCCGGCATGGCGCTGGGCGGCGGCTGTGAAATCCTGCTGCATTGCGATGCGGTGCAGGCGCATGCCGAAAGCTATATCGGTCTGGTGGAGGCCGGGGTCGGGATTGTTCCCGGCTGGGGCGGCTGCAAGGAATTGCTGGTGCGCTGGTGGGTCGATGCGAAGCGGCCGAAAGGCCCGATGCCGGTGGTGATCAAAGCATTCGAGACCATCAGCGTGGCGACGGTGGCAAAATCAGCGACCGAAGCGCGCGATCATCTGTTCCTGCGGGGCGGCGACGCCATCACCATGAACCGCTACCGCCTGCTCAGCGATGCCAGGGCGAAAGTCCTGACGCTTGCCGAGGGGTATCGACCGCCCGACCCGGTCGAGCTGACACTGCCCGGCCCGACCGCCCGCGCGGCACTCGACATGGCGGTCGATGGTTTCGCCAAGCGCGGCATCGCCACACCGCATGATGTTATCGTCGCCGGAGCGCTGGCCACAGTGCTGAGTGGTGGCGACACCGACATCACGGCGAGCCTGTCGGAGGACGATCTGTTGCAGCTGGAGAAACAGGAATTTTCAAAACTCACCAGGACGTCCGCGACGATCGGGCGGATCCGGCATATGCTGAAAACCGGCAAGCCGCTCCGAAACTGAACACGCGGAACTGAACACGCGGAACTGAACACGCAGAACTGAACACAGCGGAACTGAACGATGCTGGATACCCTAAGACGTTCGATCAGCAAGGCGCTCGCCAATTACCTCAATCAACCGCGCGGGCAATATACCAGCTTTTCGGTCACCCCGATCCGGCGGATGAAGACAATTTTGCGCCCGGCGGACGTCCTGCTGATCGAAGGCGATACGCGCATCAGCACAGCCATCAAATATCTCACCCAATCCACCTGGTCGCATGCCGCCTTCTATGTCGGCGATGTTCTGAATCCCGGATCCGAGAGCATGCTGATAGAGGCGGATATGGAGAAAGGCGTGATCGCGGTTCCGCTGAGTACCTATCGAAATTTCAACACCCGTATCTGCCGGCCCATCGGCCTGACCGACGAACATCGCCAGGGCGCTGTCGATTTCATGATGTCGCGGATCGGCCTGCAATATGATCTCAAGAACGTCTTCGATCTGGCGCGCTATCTGTTGCCGACGCCGCCGGTGCCGGTTCGCTGGCGGCGGAAAATGCTGGCGCTGGGCAGCGGCGACCCGACCCGCGCCATCTGCTCGTCGCTGATCGCCCAGGCGTTTCAGTCGATCCAGTATCCGATCCTGCCCAATCTTCGCGACAGAGATGACAGCGATGACGGCGGTGCTTTATGGCCGCGCTTTTTGGCCAAGAAAATTTTCGAGATCCGCCATCACAGCCTGTACACGCCGCGGGATTTCGATCTTTCTCCCTATTTCAGCATCGTCAAGCCGACGCTCGACGGCAGCTTCGATTACCAGCAGCTGAACTGGTACGAAGATCCGGCCGAAAGTCCACCAGACAACATGACAACAGAGGAGATCGAATGATGGCGTCAGCAATGCCGATGATCCTGCTGCTCCTTGGAGCCTTTCTGTTTGTCCTGCTCCTGTATGCCGGGCGAGGCTTTTTCGCTGGGGCGGTGGCGGTGGCCCTCGGGATTGCCGCCTGGGGTGTGGCCGGCATTGAAAGCCCGTCGCTATTCTGGTCAGCTACTGTTCTCGCAGCGGCGGCAGCGGCCTTGTTCGGCGTTCCCGCCTTGCGCCGCAGGCTGGTCTCCGCCCCTCTGATGCGCTGGGTCGGCGGCATCCTGCCGCAGGTCGGCGAGACCGAACGCACCGCGCTCGAGGCCGGCACCGTGTGGTGGGATGGCGATCTGTTTTCCGGCGCACCCGACTGGCGAAAACTGCTCGAATTCCCCGCGCCGCGTCTGACCGATGCGGAACAGGCCTTTCTCGACGGCCCGGTGGAGGAACTCTGCGGGATGATCGATGACTGGCAGATCGCCCAGAATCGCGCCCTCCCCGAGGAAATCTGGGCATTTTTGCGAAATAACCGCTTCTTTGGAATGATCATTCCCGAGGCGTTTGGCGGGCTGGGGTTTTCCGCGCTGGGCCATTCGGCGGTGGTGACAAAAGTCGCCAGCCGCAGCGCTACCGTCGCCGTAACGGTGATGGTGCCGAATTCTCTCGGCCCCGGCGAGTTGCTGATCCATTACGGCACGGAAGAACAGAAGGCGCATTACCTGCCGCGTCTCGCCAGCGGCGAGGATTTGCCCTGCTTCGCCCTGACAGAGCCGACCGCCGGCAGTGACGCCGCCGCGACCACCAGCACCGGCATCATCTGCCGCGGCACGTATGACGGCGAAGAAGTCCTCGGCATCCGCCTCAACTGGACCAAGCGCTATATCACGCTGGCCCCGGTCGCCACGGTGATTGGGCTGGCATTTCGCATGCACGACCCCGATGCGCTGCTCGGCGGCGAGACCGATCTCGGCATCACCTGCGCCCTGATTCCGCGCGGCCTCCCCGGCGTGGAGATTGGCAACCGTCACGACCCGATGGGCGTGCCGTTTCAGAACGGGCCGATCTTCGGGCACGACGTTTTCGTTCCCCTGACAGCGGTGATCGGCGAACAGGGCGGAATCGGTCAGGGCTGGCGGATGCTGATGGAGGCGCTCGCCGCCGGGCGCTCGATTTCTCTGCCGTCATTGTCGGTCGGCGCGTCGGAACTCGCGACACGGGTAGTCGGCGCCTATGGCACGGTGCGTGAACAGTTCAACCTGCCGATTGGCCGCTTCGAGGGTGTCGAGGAAGCAATGGCGCGGATCGGCGGCACGACCTATCTGATGAACGCCGCACGGACACTGACCTGTGCATCGGTCGATGCCGGCGAGAAGCCCGCCGTGCTGACCGGCATCGTCAAGGCGTACCTCACTGAAGGCATGCGGCGGGTTCTCAACGACGCCCTGGATATCCAGGCGGGCGCCGCGATCTGCCGCGGGCCGAAAAATATTCTCGGGCGGGCCTATATGGCGGTGCCGGTCGCCATCACCGTCGAGGGCGCCAACATCCTTACCCGCTCGCTGATCATTTATGGTCAGGGCGCGATCCGCTCCCACCCCTATGTGCTTGATGAGATCGATGCGGTCGGCACGGGCGACCTCACCCGGTTCGACAAGGCGTTTTTTGGTCATGTCAATTTTGCCTTCCGCAACCTTGCCCGGGTCGTCATCGACCGGCTAACCGGTGGCCGGTTGATCGCGCGCCCGAGCCCGCTCCCGCCCGCCGGTCCGACCGCCGGCTATTTCCGTAGCCTGTCGCGCTACAGCACGATGTTCGCCGTTACCTCGGACCTCGCGCTGGCGATCTATGGCGGCGATCTGAAACGGCGCGAATCCACCAGCGGACGGCTCGCCGATGCGCTGTCGTGGCTGTATCTGGCGTCCGCCACCCTCAAACGGTTTCACGACGAGGGCAGCCCGGCGCGCGATGTCGCAATCATGCGATGGGCGCTCGAACATTCGCTGCTGAACATCGACACGGCATTGCGCGGCGTGCTCGATAATCTGCCCAGCCGCGCCCTCGGCATCGTCCTGGGCCTGGCGATCTTTGGCCTGTCCGGCCGGCGGCGTGGCCCCAGCGACAAGCTCGGCGCGGAGATCGCACGCGGCCTGCTGGAGGATGGCGATCTGCGCAAACACCTCACCGCCGATATCTTTATCCCGCCGCCCGGGGAAGAAGGTCTCGGTGCGCTGGAAGCCGCCCTGCACAAAATCGTCGCCGCGCGGCCGGCGGAGAGCAAAATTCGCGACGCGGGACGGAGCGGCACGCTGGCCGGCGGATCCAAACAAGCGATGGCAAGCGACGGTCTCGCGAAGGGCGTCATTACCGGCAACGAATATGCCGTGCTCGAAGCGGCGATTGCCGCGCGCAATGAGATCATCCAGGTCGATGTGTTCGATCCCGAGACCTATCACACGCTGAAGGGCTGATCCGAGGGACCAACGCGCAATTCGCCGTCGTCAGCTACGGGGTGCTGTGACGGGGTGCTGTGACGGGTGGTTCAACACCCAACGTCGCCGCACGGATGTCGGCTTACGGCACAACAACGGACGTAAATTCACAGGCGTCAAATGTCTCAGATTGACCCATA
>JBLHKG010000145.1:0-5832 GCA_047619835.1 Alphaproteobacteria bacterium | reverse complement strand
TCCCGCTGCAGAATGGCAAGCTGGCGGCCAAAGTGCTCGAGGACGCCGTCAATAACGGCTTCGCCGGCGTGATGATCGGCACCCAGCCCAAAGGCGGATCGGGTAATCTCGACGATGACGATCTCGATCCGTTCTGGGAGGCGGCCGCCGCACTCAAGGCGACGGTCTATCTGCACCCAATGTTCGGCTGTGGCGACGAGCGTATGCTCGATTACGATCTGATCAACACGCTCGGCCGCGCGACAGACACCATGACCGCCGTCGGGCGCATGGTGTTCTCCGGCAAGCTGCTGAAATATAGCGGCATGAATCTGGTCCTCAGCCATGGCGGCGGCGCACTGCCCTTCCTGCTCGGGCGGATGCGCTGCGTCCAGTCCCACAAGCCGGAATATGGCGATCCGCAGGCCAGCCTCGCGGGCTGCTATTACGACACGGTGGTGCAGGATACCCGCACGCTCGAGTTCGTCTGCGCCACGTTTGGCGCCGACCGGGTGGTGATGGGGTCGGACTATCCGTTCGCCAACGGCGATCTGGAACCGACAAAGATCATCGAGGCATCAACGGTCCTGACCGATGCCGAAAAAACCAGCATCCTCGGCACCCTCGCCCATCAGCTGTTCCATCTCGAGGCCTGCGGCTGCACGGGGCATTAACAAGGGCACTAAACCAGCTCTACGCCGTGCGCCGCATCCGGATCAGGCTGAGAAAAAACAGTATTGTCGCAGCCGTCACGATTGACGGACCGGCAGGTGTATCGACGGTGGCCGACAGCCCAAGCCCGGCCAGCACCGAGATACATCCCGCAAGCGCGGCATAGGCCGCCATCTGTTCCGGTGTCGCGGCAAATCTCCGGGCGGCGGCGGCCGGGATGATCAGCAGCGAGACAATCAGCAGCACCCCCACCACCTTCATCGCCGCGGCAATCACAAAGGCGATCAACAGCATGAAAATAAGCCGGGTTGCGGCGACATTGATGCCGTCGACGGCGGCGAGCTCTTCATGCACCGTCATGGTCAACAGTGAATGCCAGATCATCGACAGCAGCACGAGACACACCGCGCCGCCGCCATAGATCCACCACAGATCGCCCGGCGTCACGGCCAGAATGTCGCCGAACAGATAGCCGATCAAATCGAGCCGCACCGAGTCGAGAAACGCCACCGCCAGCAGCCCGATGGCCAAAGTGCCATGCGCCAGGATGCCGAGGATGGTATCGCGGGCGAAACGCGGATCGCGTTCCAGAACCACCAGACCCAGCGCCACTCCGGCGCAGATCGCGGTGATGCCGATCATCGGGTGGACGTCAATCAGGATACCAAGGGCGACGCCGAGCAGCGCCGAGTGCGACATTGCCGCGCCGAAATAGGACATGCGGCGCCACACCACGAAACAGCCCAGCGGCCCGGCGACCAGCGCAACGCCAATACCGGCGGCGGCGGCACGGATCAGAAAATCATCCATCGTGGCGTCCTTTATTTTCGCCCTCGTGATTTTCGGGGGAGTGATCGTGATGTGCGTGATCGTGCGGCTCAATCGCCGCGCCGGTCAGATCATGTTCGTGATCGTGCTGATGGGTATAAACCGCGACGGCGGCCGCCGCCCCATGGCCGAAGAGATCGAGATAGGCCGGGTTGCGCGACACCGAATCCGGCAACCCTTCGCAGCAAATATGGTGGTTGAGACACACCACCCGGTCGGTCGCCGCCATCACCAGATGCAGATTATGCGAGATCATCAGCACCCCGCACTGCCGCCGGTCACGGATGCGGCGGATAAGGTCATAAAGCTCCGCCTGACCGGTAAAATCGACGCCCGAGGTCGGCTCGTCGAGCACCAGCAGGTCGGGATCGCGTAGCAGCGCCCGGGCCAGAAGCACCCGCCGCATCTGCCCGCCGGACAGCGTCTGAACCGCCTGATCGATCGCGCCGGTGATGCCGACCTCATCGAGGGCGGCACGCATATCGACTTCTTTTGCCGTGGTGCCGAGCGCGAGAAACCGCCGCACGGTCAGCGGCAGGGTCGCATCGACAGACAGGAGCTGCGGCACATAGCCAATGGTCAGCGCGTCGGCCCGCTCCACCGTTCCCGCCTTGGGCGCGACCAGCCCCATTAGCGCGCGCACCAGCGTGGTCTTGCCCGACCCGTTGGGGCCGATCACCGTGACGATTTCTCCGGCATGAATGGTCAAATCGACATGATCAATTACCGGGTCACCGCCGAAGGCGACGGACAGGCCCTGCGCGGTGATCAATTGTCGGGCGACCAAGGAAGTTTCCGTCGAACCGTCTGCCATCATGCCGCTCCGCCAGAATCTGAGCAAGCATCTGAGCGAGCATCGGCGCAGGCGCCGCAGCGTCCGCTGATTTCGATCATCTGATGCTCGATTGTGAAACCAAGCGCGCCGGCCCGTTTTGACACGGTACGTGCAATGGCGGGATCGTCGAGTTCAGCCACCGCGCCGCAATCGGTACAGATGAGAAACTGTCCGCCGTGATGGCGTGCCGGATCGCCGCAGCCGATAAAGGCGTTGAGGGATTCAATCCGGTGGACCAGCTCATGATCGCGCAGGAAATCAAGCGCCCGATAGACAGTGGGAGGCGCAACCCCGTCGCGCTCGGTGCGCAGCCGGTCGAGAATATCATAGGCCCCGACGGGGCCATGGCCGGACCACACCAGCTCCAGCACCCGCCGGCGCAGCGGCGTCAGGCGCAGCCCTTCCGCCCGGCATTTTTCTTCCGCCGCGTCGAGCGCATCGGTGACGCAGGCGACATGGTCATGTTTGCTGAGCGGAAAGGGCGCGAGGACGTCTTCCTTTGAAGCCATATCAAATTCCCATTTACCGACGCCACCTGTCGACGCGTGAAATATGTTATGTTATATCATAATGAAATTTCAACAACACACAATCTTCTCCTCCATGAACCGACATATAGCAGGATGGGTAATCGCCACAGCCTTGTTCGCGCTGAGTGGACAGGCGATGGCCGCGGAAACCAGAATCGTCGCGTCGATTGCGCCGCTTCACGGAATTGTCGCATCGCTGACCCAGGGCATTACCACGCCACATCTTCTGCTGGCGCCGGGAGCTTCCCCCCACAGCTTCACCCTCCGCCCGTCGGACGCGCGGGCGTTAAACCGTGCCGATCTGATCGTCTGGGTCGGTCCGGCGCTGGAAAATTTTCTGATGAGGCCGCTTCGGGGGCTGACCGGCAAGACCCGCCTGATGACCCTCAGCGAAATCAAGGGGATAAAGAAACTGCCGGCGCGGGGGACAGATCATAAGGGTCACAATCACGCGGCCCACAATTACACAGCGTCTCGCGGCATCGATCCCCATCTGTGGCTGTCACCCGACAACGCCAAAGCGATTGCCAGAGCGGTCACGGCGCGGCTCACAGAACTGAACCCGGCGGATGCCGGACGCTATGGCGAAAACCTGTCCCGCACCCTCGCCCGCATCGACAAAACCAGACGCGACATCGAGGTACTGCTCGCCCCGGTGAAGAAGATGCCTTTCATGACTTTTCACGATGCTTTCCAGTATTTTGAGCGCGCCTTCGGACTGAACAGCGCAGGCTGGATCGCCATTGATGCCGGCCGCCGCCCGAGCGCAAAACGGCTAAGCGCACTGCGCCGGATGCTCAGAAAAAGCCGCGCGCGCTGCCTGTTTTCCGAACCGCAATTCCCCTCCGCCTTGCTCCGGACCGTGACCGAAGGAACCAGCACCAGGATCGCACCTCTTGACCCCCTCGGCGCGGACATCGATACCGGTCCCACCCATTGGCACACCATGATGATCGGCATGGGGCGTTCCTTGAGGGATTGTTTGTTGCAACGATGATCCTGTCAGTCTGGTTGCGTCAGTCGAAAGCCGTTACATACCGGATCAGTTTTTGACACTCAGGCCCGCCGAGATGGCATTCGATAAACATTACAACGTGCTGTTCCTCTGCACCGGCAACTCGGCACGCAGCATCATGGCGGAGTGCATACTCAACCGCGCTGGCGACGGCCGGTTCTCCGGCTACAGCGCGGGCAGTCATCCGGGGGGCAGGGTCCACCCCTATGCGCTCAGCACGCTAAAGTCCCGCAACCATTCCACCGATGAATTACGCTCAAAAAGCTGGGATGAATTCGCGGCTGAAGAGGCGCCCAAAATGGATTTTGTTTTGACCGTCTGCGACAACGCTGCCGGGGAAATTTGCCCGATCTGGCCCGGCACACCCATGACAGCACATTGGCCGTTCCCGGATCCCGCGGCCTTCGACGGCGCAGAAGCCGAACATCGGGCCTTGTTCGCCGAGGTCTATGGCATGCTGGAGCGGCGGATCTCGATTTTTGTCAATCTACCCATCACAACGCTGGACGGGCTGAGCCTGAAAACGAGCCTTGATGAAATCGGTGAGTCCGGCGCCACTGCTGCGGAGATCCGATAGCGGATAACGCCACCCAGTCCCGCTAGCTTACCGCCGAGTGTTCTCGGCACAGCTGGTTGGCGCTGTTCTGGCAACGGCGGCGTTTTGCTGGCTGTTGGGAGCGGAACCCGAAAACGAATAGAGGTTTATTTCCAGTATCCAACTGCCGCCTCATACAACAGCCGCGTCGCCAGCAATGTCAGGATGGTCCGCAGCCCGATCCGGAAGACGTGCTCGGGCAGGCGGTTGAGGATGTTGCGACCGGCCAGTGTGCCGAGCGCGCCGAAGAGGAGCAGCCCGACCAGCAACGGGATATAGGGCCCGAAAGCGAAACCCAGCAGCCCGAACGCGATCACCTTGAACAGATGCTGGAACGTCATCAATGTGGCATGGGTGGCAACCACCTGCTGCCGTTCGCCGCAGGCGGCGTTGACGAACGGCGCCACCAGCGGCCCGGTGCCGCCGACGAACATGGTGCCAAAGCCGCCAACCACCCCAACACCGAAGAACTTCGCCGGTCCGGGGTCCGAGCTCCTGAATTTTGGCGCCCAGGTGGCGTAGAGTACAAACAGACCCAGCACCGCCTGCAACACCCAGACGTCCAGCGACACCACCATTTTTCCGCCAACCGCCGCGCCAATCAGCGTTCCCACCATGAAGGCCGGCACGATGGCATATTTGACGTGGCGGCGCATGATCAACGCCCTGAACCCGTTTGAACCGAGCTGCACCACACCGTGAATCGGGATCAGCACGGCCGGCGGGAGCACAAGCGTCATGGTGGCCAGCACCAGCAACCCGCCGCCAAGACCGAGCGACGCGGCGATCAGGCTGCCGACAAAGGAAAGCAGGCAGAGACCGGCGAACACCAGGAGGGTCAGCTCGGTTCCCTGTGTCAGAAACTGGGCAATGCTATCCAACATGCAACTCCGCGAAAGAGGGACGCGTATTTATCACGACCGGGCGCGTCGCGGCCAGCGCCTGATCCGGCGCCGTGTCTTGCACCCCGACTTGCACCCCGGCTTGCACCAATGCCTGAGCTGCGCTACCCCGATCATCAGAAATAACATAAGGAAAATCCAGTGCAGAAACTCGATCCCGACCAGCTTCAGTTTGTCGAAATCCTCGCCAGGCTGATGGCCGAAAACGAGCTCTTTAAAGAGGAATACTCCGAGCAGGATTTTGAGGCGGTAATCACCTGGCTGACCAAGCTCGGTTCCCAGATCGACATCACCATCGAGATGCTACGGGAACAGCAGCGACCCGCCAACTGACGGTTCAACCGATGGATCAGCGGCGCCGCCTGACCACCACCAAGGCGCCCATCGCAAATAAGAGCGCGGACCCCGGCGCTGGCAACGCCGCCGCCTCTTCGGCGACGAAATCCCAGCCGATGACATCGAGAGCACGGATATCG
>JBLHKG010000144.1:0-5842 GCA_047619835.1 Alphaproteobacteria bacterium | reverse complement strand
CCTTCGGCGCCGAAGCGATCACCATCCGCGATGAATCCGATGTTGCCGACGGCATCGCCAGGGCGTTTGACGTTAAAACCCGACCGGTGGTGGTGCATTGCCTGACATCGGCACTGCAGATGAGCGCCTGGCGGCGTTATTCAGAAGGCGAGAGTTTGCCCTGAGGCCAGGATTTCAGCCTGCTGCCAGCCGGACGGTCAGGCGGCGGGCGATGGCGCCGATGACGCGGCGGCGGTACCACGGCTTGACGGTGGTGGTGCGCATCGGTTTGGCCTGGCTTTGAACCCTTTCGGCGATTTCATCCAGCACGGCATCGTCGAGCGCAGCGCCGGCGAATTTTTCCAGTCCGGTAATTTCATGCGGATAGGGGTTAACCGCGGTGAGCGCGATCCGCAGCTCGCCAATCTTCGCGCCGTCCATCCGGAGCCAGACGGCGGCGCCTGCCAGCGGGAAGTCGATTGAGCCGCGGATGCGGGTCTTTTCATAGACGCTGGGGACCCCGGCCTCGGCTTTGGGCAGATGCAGCGCGGTCAGCAATTCGCCGGGTTCGATGGCCATATGGTCCATCCCGTCATCGCGGTAGATCTCGGCGAGGGGAACAGTGCGGCGCCCGGTCACGCTGACCAGATCCACCTTGGCCTTGTGGATCAACGCGGCAGGAGCGACATCGCCTGAGAAGGCCGCGAAGCAGCGCTTGCCGCCGGGGGCGACATGGCAAATATCGCCGCGCTCCTTCAGACAGTAATCATTCGATTTCCGCCACCATTCGGACTGGTTATAGAACAGGCATCTTGTATCGAGGCACAGATTGCCGCCCAGCGTTCCGTAATTCTGGTGGGTCGGTCCGGCGACCGCGGCGGCGGCATCGGCGATGGCCGTGAAATCCCTGGCCACGCGTGGATCATTTGCTATTACGTCCAGCGTAACTCCGGCGCCGATATGTAGCCCCTCATCGTCTTCGGTGATGTTCTTTAGCTCGGTAATGTCGGAAAGATCGACCAGCGCTGTGGGCTGTTCGATGCCGCGCCGGACATTGACCAGCATGTCGGTGCCGCCGGCGACATACAGCGCGCCATCAGTTTCGCTCCGTAGCCGGACCGCTTCTTCCGATGTTGTCGGCCTGTGCAGCGCGAAATCGGGCATGAACTCCATTACGGGTTGGCTCCTTCGGTGGCGGCAGCCGCCCGCTTGGCGGCGCGCGCCTTTTTATCCATGAGTTCGGCCAGCCGGTCCTGGGTAATCGGCAGCTCGGTGACCCTGATATCGAGCGCATCGGCGATCGCGTTGGTGAGCGCCGGCAGGAATCCGGCGAGCGAGGCTTCGCCCGCTTCCTTGGCGCCAAACGGCCCGTGCGGATCGTTCGATTCGACGATATGGGCCTCAATAGGCGGAGATTCGATGATTGTCGGCACGCGGTAATCGAGCATTGAGTTGGAAATGCCCAGCCCCTTATGGAAACAGGTTTCCTCACTCATCGCCTGACCCATGCCCATCCAGACCGACCCCTCGATCTGGCCCTCGACGGTCAGCGGGTTGAGCGCCTTGCCGCAATCATGCGCGACCCAGACCTTCTTGACGTGTATGTCGGCGGTATCGGGATCGATCTCGATCTCCACCACCTGCGCGGCGTATGAAAACGCCATCGAGCCGCCAATCGCCGAACCACGATATTTATTGCCGCCCCAGCTTTCCGGGATGGTGTCGAAATTACCGCGGGCGGTGATGGTGCCGGTGCCTTCAAGCGCGGCGGCGACCACCTCGTCGAAGCTGAGCCCCTGATCCTGCGATCCGGCGCGATAGATTTCCCCGAGACATTCGACATCGGACGGCTCAACATCGAGCTTCCGTGCCGCCGCTTCGATCAGCATGGTCTTTAAATTCGTCGCGGCATCGATCGCGGCGTTGCCGACCATATAGGTGACGCGCGACGAATAAGCGCCGTTATCCTTGGGCGTGATCGCGCTGTCGCCGGCGATGATGCGGATGCGGCCCATATCGATGCCAAGCACTTCGGCGACGCATTGCGTCAGGATGGTGCTCGATCCCTGGCCGATCTCCGGCGCGCCGGTCAGGATCGTCAGGCAGCAATCGAAATCGAGCTTGATGTTGACCGTCGCGTGCGGCTCGCCGGTCCAGTTGACCGGCTTGGACGCCCCGCTGACATAGTGCGAGCAGGCCATGCCGAGCCCCTGATAGGGCGCGAGCTTGCCCTTGCGATCCTTCCAGCCGCTGGCTTTCTCGACAATATCGAGGCATTCGGGCAGGCCGTAGGAATTCACCATCAGATCGTTGAGAGTGAAGGTCGGCGCCTTCAGCAGGTTTTTGCGGCGGACTTCAAAGGGGTCGAGCCCAAGCTCCAGCGCCATCTCATCGAGCAGGGATTCAAAGGCGAAGCGGACATTGACCGTGCCATGGCCGCGGAACGCGCCGCACGGCGGTGTGTTGGTCAGTACGCGGTAGCCGTTATAGCGGGCGTTCTTTATGTCATAGAGCGCGAAGATCATCGATCCCGAATAAAGGATCGTCACCGTGCCATAGCCGGCATAGGCGCCGCCGCGCTGGGTCGTGGTGGTCTCGACCGCCGTGATGCGCCCGTCCCTGGTCAGGCCGATCTTGAGGGTGGTTTTTTGTTCCGGGCGGCCGCGATGGGTGATGAAGGTTTCTTCGCGCGACGACACGATGCGGACGGTGCCTTTGGCTTTCCGCGCCAGCGCGCCGGCGATTAATTCGAAATGCAGCGCCTCGGTGCGGCTGCCAAACCCGCCGCCGATATGCGGCTTGATCACGCGAATTTTCGATTTGGGCATGCCGAGCGTCTGTTCCAGCATGAGATGTACGTAATAGGGAACCTGGGTCGACGGCCTGACGGTCAGCCGGTCGCGCTCGGCATCGTATTCGGCGATGGCGGCATGCGGTTCGGACTGGACCTGGCAGACCTCGGCGCAATTATAAGTGTTCTCGCGCACCAGATCGGCCTCTTCGAAGCCTTGATCGACCTCACCCAGATCATATTCGACATGGCGTTCGATATTGTCCGGGCGTTTTACATGCAGCGGTACGACGCCCTCGGCAATTGCCTCATCGGCGGTGAAATAGGCCGGCAGCTCCTCATATTCGATTTCAATCAGATCGAGCGCCTTCTGGGCGGTCTCGACATCGATGGCGGCGACGGCAGCCACCGCCTCGCCGCGATAGCGTACCCGGTCGCGCGCAATCGGCCATTCGGTACGGGCAATCGGCAGCACACCAAACTGGCCGACAAAATCCATGCCGGTCACGACAGCCACGACGCCGGCCAGCGCTTCGGCTTTGGAGATATCGACGCTCACTATATTCGCGTGGGCGACCGGGCTCCGCAGGATGCGGCCAACCAGTGCGTCCTGTCCGACGAAATCAGCGGCATAGAGCGCCTTGCCGGAAATCTTTTCCGGTCCGTCGACCATCGGCATTCTCTTGCCGACAGAGTGGATCGGCGTGACATCCTCGGGCTTGATCGGGGTATTTTCGTTCATGCTGCGCCTGCCTTCCCGGATAATTCCGCAGCAGCCGACTGGACCGACTCGATGATTTTTACATAGCCGGTGCAGCGGCAAATATTGGCGGCCATGCCGCGTCTGATCTCACCCTCCGACGGGGTGGCGTTTTCGCGCAGCAACCCTTCGGCTGCCATCACCATACCGGGCGTGCAAAACCCGCACTGGGCGCCGAGCTTTTCATGAAAGCTGCGCTGGATAGCCGACAGCCGACCGTTCTTCTCCAGCGATTCAATGGTCTCAATTTTCTTGCCGTGGCAAACCGCTGCGAGCGTCAAACAGGCGTGGCGCGGCCGGTCATCCACCAGCACCGTGCAGCAGCCGCATTCGCCGCCATCGCAACCGATCTTGGTGCCGGTAAGCCCGACAATTTCGCGCAGGAAATCGACCAGCAACATATTGTCCGGCACCGCGTCGTCGCGCGCGCGCCCGTTCAGGGTCATCGACACCAGATTTTTCATCGTATCCAACCCTTTGCGCGGCGCTGTGAAAACTTTTCAAATCGGTAAAAGTGGCGGAAATACGGGAACCCGACGCTCCAGCGCCATCAAACCCTTGGATACCAAATAATTGGGTAGTAAACAATCTTGTTTCCACCGTCCCGGCGTCAGAATGCTGTCGCAGGCTTTGCGCTCGGGGGGCATCAAGGCGCAGTATCTTGAAGGCGGCATAGACGCCTTTCGCGAGGCTGGTGGGTTGATGAGAGAGGCAGGGTCCGATGGCGAATGATAATGGCGGCGCCCCGCCGGGCGGCAACAGCGTTGTATCCCTTGCCGACGCTGTCCGGGTCTGGCTCAAAATAGGCCTGCTCAGCTTTGGCGGCCCGGCGGGACAGATCGCCCTGATGCACCGGTTGCTGGTTGACGAAAAAAAATGGATCAGCGAAGGCCGGTTTCTACACGCGCTCAACTACTGCATGTTGCTGCCGGGCCCCGAAGCTCAACAGCTCGCCACCTATGTCGGCTGGCTGCTTCACAGGACGCTCGGCGGGTTGATTGCCGGAATCCTGTTCGTGCTGCCCGGCGCGGTGGTCATCCTGGTCCTGAGTATTCTCTATGCCGGGTTTCGCGATCTCAGCTTTGTTCAGGCGCTGTTTTTCGGCATCAAGGCCGCTGTTTTGGCGGTTGTTGTTCAGGCGGTGCTGCGGATCGGCCAGCGGGCTCTTAAAAACGCCTTTATGGTGACGATTGCAGGTCTTGCCTTTGTTGGAATCTTTTTCTTCGCTGCGCCGTTTCCGGTGATCGTTATTCTGGCTGCGCTCGCCGGATTTACCGCCCAGAAACTGCGCCCTTCGCTTATTCCTGCCGGGGCGGGCCGGCATGGATCGGAGGACGCGGACGAAGAAGAGGCGGAAGCGCCGCCGCATACCAGGCCATCGACCATCAGGTCGATCAAAATCATCACCGTTTGCGGCGTTCTCTGGTTTACGCCGATCATCGCGCTCGCGTTGCTGCTTGGTCCGGACAATGTGTTCACTCAGGAAAGCCTGTTCTTCTCAAAGATGGCGGTGGTGACGTTTGGCGGCGCCTATGCTGTCCTCGCCTATGTCGCCCAACAGGCGGTGTCGACCTATGGCTGGCTGGCGCCGGGCGAAATGCTGGATGGGCTTGGCATGGCGGAAACCACCCCGGGCCCGCTGATCATGGTGGTGCAGTTCGTCGGCTTTATGGGCGCTTACCGGAATCCGGGCATGCTCGACCCGATGCTGGCGGGCGTGCTGGGGGCGGCGCTCACCACCTGGGTGACCTTTGTGCCGTGCTTTCTATGGATTTTTCTCGGGGGTCCTTACATTGAGGCGTTGCGCGGCAACAAGGCGCTATCGGCGGCGCTTGGCGCGGTGACCGCTGCGGTCGTCGGGGTCATCCTCAACCTCGCGATCTGGTTTGCGCTGCATGTGCTGTTCGGCGAAATAGAAATATTGCGGGTGGGGCTGCTCCGGCTTCAGATTCCGGTCTGGGAAACGCTGGATATTGGCGCGCTTGCGCTGGCCGCCGGGGCCATGATTGCCGTTCTGCGCTTTGGCGTCCCGATGATCCCGACGCTTGGTGTTTCTGCTTTAGCGGGGATCGCCATTTTCTATGCTGGAACGATGGGGTAGGGTTCGCCGGAATTACTGAATCCCGATTGTGCAGGAGTATCCTATGACCGAGCCGCTATTGCCCTTGATCGTCGAACCCGATGTGCTTGAAGCGGCGCTGGGCGCGGGCGGGCTGTTGATCGTCGATCTGAATGAGGCTGCGGTCTATGAGCAGGGGCATGTCCCCGGCGCGGTGAATTTTCCCTATGCGGCGCTGATTGGCCCGCGCCCG
>JBLHKG010000143.1:0-5864 GCA_047619835.1 Alphaproteobacteria bacterium | reverse complement strand
GGCACAGCCGCTGAAGTCACGCCAGTTGGCCAGATCGGGGATCTGAGCTTTACGGTCGGGCCGGTTACCAAGGCGTTGATGGAAGATTTCGAGAAGATGGTCCGCGAACCGGCTGCGGCTTCGGCGGCGTAAACAGCTTTATTTGGTCGTTTTTTCGACCCAGCGTCCCGCCGCCTCGTCGTCCTCGTTACGGGCAGCGACCCATTTGGCGCCCGACTGGGTGGCTTCGAGCTTCCAGAACGGGGCCTTGGTCTTGAGCCAGTCGATCAGGAAGTGACAGCTCTCCAGCGCGGCCTCACGATGGGCGGAGGCGGTGACCACCAGAACAATCCGGTCACCCGGCTCGAGCGTGCCGTAGCGGTGGATGATCAGCACATCCAGTAGGGGCCAGCGCTGACGCGCGTCGGCTTCCAGGGTCTCCAGTTGGCGTTCGGTCATGCCGGGATAATGCTCCAGCGTCATTGAGCTGATTGTTTCGTCGCCGGCGATATCGCGCACCAGCCCGACGAAACAGCCGATCCCGCCGATTGTTGTATTGCCATCGGTGATTCGACTGATTTCGGTGCCGACATCGAAATCTTCAGGCTGCACCCTGATCATTGAATTACCCTCCCGTCACCCGCCGGTCATGGGCGGAAACACGGCTACTTCATCGGTGCCAGCAACCGGGGCGTCGAGCTCGGCGAGTTCCTGATTGACGGCGATGCGGATCGAATCGATTTCTTTCAGCGCGTCGAGATAGTTCTGACCGCGGCTCTGAAGCCATTCGATCAACGCCCGTACGTCGCTGATTTCGGCAGGCAGATCGATTTCCTCGCTGCCGGTGCCAATGCGGGTTCTTACCCAGCCGAAATAGAGTAGCTGCATCAGCGCACCTCATTGAAGGGAAGAAAATCCACCATTGTGCCGGGTTCTACCTTCGTCAACTCTTCTGACAGCTCGACCAGTCCGTCGGCGGCAACCATTGATGACAGGATGCCGGCGCCGTCGCGGGCATGTTTCTCGGCCCGGACGGCGCCGTTTTCACCTGGTACCAGAACGGCGCGTATCCATTCCCGGCGCGCGGGCTTTTTGTTGTATGAAAATGCGGCGGGTACGCGGAAGAAAACCGGTTCGATCTCGGTGCAGCCGGCAAGACGGAGGAGCGCCGGCCGGGCAAAGCGCATGAATGTCACCATTGCGGCTACTGGATTTCCTGGCAGTCCGATAAAGGGTACCGCACCGATCTGGCCAAAGGCGATCGGTCGCCCGGGGCGGATGGCAAGCCGCCAGAAATGGATCGATCCCAGTGTCTCTATTGCCGCGCGGACATGGTCTTCCTCTCCGGTCGAGACCCCGGCCGATGTCATCACCAGATCATGGCTCTCGGCAGCCGGTTCCAGCGCGGAAAGGATCGAGTCGGCGTCATCTCGCAGAATGCCCAGATCGTCGACAATGCACCCCAGTCCGCGCAGCAAGGCCGCGATCGAATAGCGGTTGGCGTCGTAGATACAGCCCTCGGGCAGATCATCGCCAATATCGCGAATTTCGTCGCCGGTCGAAAACAGTGCGACACGCAGACGTTTATAGGCTTCAATCCTGGTTTGCCCGATTGAGGCGGCCAGGCCGAGATCCTGAGGGCGCAGCCGACGCCCGGCTTTCAGGATTGTCGTTCCAGCTTCGATGTCCTCGCCCGCGAACCGCCGATTGGCGCCTTGCTTGATGCCGGGAGGGATGATGACGTCATCGCCGTCGATGCGGCAGTCCTCCTGCATCAGCACGGAATCGGTCCCGACCGGCATCGGGGCACCGGTAAAAATGCGATAGGCGTTGCCATGAAAAGCGGGGCCACTCAGCGGATGGCCAGCACTTATCCGACCAGAAATTGGCAGTCGGGTATCGGATTGCCGCGAAAGATCGTCGAAAAACACCGCATACCCGTCGACTGCGGCATTGTCATGCGGCGGCACAGATCGGCTGGACACAATATCGACAGCCAGGATTCGCTCGGTGGCGTCCCCGATGGGCACGGTCTCGGTCGCGGTAATCGCTTCGAGTCGGAGGTCGAGCTGTGTCAGCGCTTCCGCTGTGGTCATGAGCGTGCCGCCAAAGGCAAAACAGTCGTCGGACAGTTGTGGCATGGTCAGGTGGCGCCGCTCTCGGCGGATGAGGATAGGCCGAGATGGTTGAGCATGAAATCAACGATGGCCGAGAGGTCGTTCAGGTCAAGCACCGGGATTGTCAGGTTCGCGACCGCATGATCGCTGGCGACCGCGATGATCGTTGGATCGTCGAGGCACAGCAGCCCGTCGCCGATGCCTTTTCGGTGAATTTCCAGCTTGGGATGGGGCCAGGTTTTGAACCCTTCGATTATGACCAGATCGATCGGGCTCATGTGTGACAGGAGTTCGTCCGGGCTAGGCTCCGCATCGCCGTGGTTCTCATGCATCAGCACCCAGCGCCGGGTCGATGAAATCATGACTTCGCGGGCGCCGGCTTCCCGGTGTCGGTGGGAATCTTTGCCCGGCTTGTCGATGTCGAAGTTATGATGCGCATGCTTGATGGTCGAAACGGTCACATTGCGCGCGATGATTGCGGGGAGCAGACGCTCCATCATCGTCGTCTTACCGCTTCCGCTCCAGCCGGCGAGACCGAAGACGTGCATCAACGGCTCCCGTCCGCCGTAGCGCCCGAGCCGTCGCTATCTTCTTTGGCGGATGGAATTTTAGGCCGCGTGTCATCCCGTTTTATGTGGCGGAAGGCCGCCTTTAGATAGTCATAACCGGTTACCAGCGTAAATCCTGCGGCGATCCAGAGACCGATTGCGCCGATCAGGTAGGCCGGGATGTATTCCGGGCCATGATCGCCGACCATCAGGAAGCCGATGGCGAACATCTGGATGACCGTTTTCCATTTGGCGAGCGCGCTGACCGGAACCCCGATATTTATCTCGGCCAAAAATTCGCGGAGACCGGAGACCAGTATTTCCCGGCACAGGATGACAACGGTCGGTAGCAGGAGCAAACCCGATACCTGGCCAAACCCGGCCATCATCAGAAGAGCGGCGGCCACGAGAAGCTTGTCGGCTACTGGGTCGAGAAACCGTCCGAACGCTGATTGCTGACCATAGGCGCGGGCGAGATAACCGTCGAAGAAGTCGGTCATCGCGGCAACGCCGAACAGTCCGCAGGCGAGATATTGCCCCATCGCGCTGTCCAGATAGAACAGCGCAATAATGCCCGGAATCGCCGCGATCCGGAACTGTGTCAGCAGATTAGGCAGGTTAGTTATCATGATAATTTTCCAACTGGGACCGCATACTAACCGTCCGAATGGAAATGGTCATAAATCTTTTTCGCAAGGGGATGACTAATACCGTCGACGGCCTCCAGATCGGTTAAACCTGCCTCTCCTACTGCCTTGGCGGAGCCAAAATGGTGCAGCAACGCCCGCTTGCGCGCCGCGCCGACACCCGCGATCTCGTCCAGCAGGGTACGCCCAATCGCCTGACTGCGGCGCGCCCGATGGCTGCCGATCGCGAAACGGTGGGCCTCGTCCCGCAGGCGTTGAAGAAAATAAAGCACGGGATCGTTCGGCTTGAGCATAAACGGTCGCCGTCCCGGCATATGAAACCGTTCGCGCCCGGCATCCCGGTCAGGCCCCTTGGAAATGGCGACCAGCGGTACGTCGTCGATTGCTAATTCGGCAAGCACCTCGCGTGCCGCCGTCAACTGGCCCTCCCCACCGTCGAGCAGCACAAGATCGGGCCAATTGCCGGATTCGCGATCTGGGTCGTCCGCTAATACCCGCTTGAAACGGCGGGTCAGCACTTCGCGCATCATGCCGTAATCGTCCCCTGGCACGGTCTTTGGATCCTTGATGTTGAATTTGCGGTAGGCGGCCTTCATCAACCCTTCGGGTCCCGCGACAATCATTCCACCGACCGCGTGAGTGCCGGAGATATGGCTGTTGTCATATACCTCGATCCGGGACGGTGGGCCTTCGAGGCCAAAAGTCTCAGTCACCCCGGCAAGCAGAAGACGTTGGGTGGCGCTTTCCGCGAGATGACGGGCGAGCGCTTCGCGGGCATTTGTGATGGCCTGCTCAACGATTTTGCGCTTGGCGCCCCGTGTCGGCCGGGCGAGTGTGACCCTGCGTCCGGCGCGGTCCGACAGCGCATCGGCAATCAACGCCGCTTCGGGTGGTTGTTCATTGACCAGGACTGTCGGCGGGGGCTGTTTGTCGGCATAGAATTGCCCAAGGAACGAGCCCAGTACCTCGTCGACCGGCAGTCCCGCGGTTCGAATCGGAAAATAGGTCCGGTTGCCGAAATTTTGCCCGGCACGGAAAAAGAACACCTGGACACAGGTGATTCCCCCGCCCTGATGGCCGACGACGATGTCGGCATCGCCGAGCTGGGCGACATTGATGTCCTGATGCGCCTGTATCTGGGTCAGTGCGCTAATGCGGTCGCGGAACACCGCTGCGGCCTCGAACGCCATTTCATCTGACGCCTCCTGCATGCGCTGGCCGAGTCTGTCCTGCAGGTTCCGGCTGCGCCCGGTCAGGAATGCGCGGGCCTCGTCGACGATAGCGGCGTAGTCCGCTTCGCTGATTCGACCGACACAAGGCGCGGTACAGCGCTTTATCTGATATTGCAGGCAAGGACGGGTCCGGTTGGCAAAAATACTGTCTGAACAATTGCGTAGCGGAAAGGCGCGCTGCAGAGCGGCCAGTGTCCGGTTGACAGCGCCGGCGGATGCAAAGGGACCGAAATATTCACCGTCGCGCGACCGGGCGCCACGATGTTTGATCAGCTGCGGCCAGTCGGTGCCACCGGTCACTAGAATGTAAGGAAAGGATTTGTCGTCTCTCAGCAGGACGTTGTAGCGCGGCTTGTCCTGCTTGATCAGGTTGCTTTCAAGCAGCAACGCCTCAACTTCGGTATGGGTCCGGATGATTTCGACCGAACGGGTCGCCGCGATCATGCGCTGAATACGAACCGGCATTTGATCCGGTCTGGTATAGGCAACCACCCGGCGCTTCAGGCTTTTCGCTTTGCCGATGTAAAGCGGTTTGCCGTCGTCATCGAGCATGCGATAGACGCCGGGGCCCGCCGGCAAAGTCTTTACCGCGTCGGCAATTATCCCCGCGCCCCGGACGAGCGAGGGCGCGAGCGAGGGCACTGGCGAGGGCACCGGCGTTCTGCTTTGTTCGGTGGTCTCCAAAGGTTGCCCTTCTGCCTCGGTCGTCGGTATGTCTGACGCAGGTTAACGGATCTGTGCGCTATGCCCAAGCCGGGAGTCCCGACGAAATTCGGCACACTGAAACTGTGGATAAGTCTGTAGAAAAAGTGGTGCGAGGGCTGTCACATCATTGCAATCATTGCATTTTGTCCGGAATGCTCAAATTTTCGGCAATTTCGCCTAATATTTTATCATTACACCAAATCATTATATAAGGTATTGATTTAACTTGGTTAAATTTATTTACTTTATTAAAGCAAAGTTAAACTAAGTAAATAAATTATTAATTTAACAGGAATGTGCTAAAGGCCAGAACACTGTTCTACGATTTCCGGCGGGTGTGCATAGTCGTACCGGTTTATAGCGTGTCAGCAATCGTTCGCATTCACTTTACTACACGGTCCGGACGCGTTCGATTTCGATTCCGACGCTCGAAGCATCGGCGAATACATCCAGCTTTTCCACGCGGACCCGGACCGAATGAATTCGGTTGTCCGCAAGGCATCTCGCAGCAATTTTTTCTGCCAGCGTTTCGACCAGATTGATATGGCCAGCGCCCACAATGTCGCGGATTGCCATGGTAATTTCTTCGTAACAGACCACGTCCGACAGGCGGTCCTGAACGGTCTGATCCGCCTC
>JBLHKG010000142.1:0-5899 GCA_047619835.1 Alphaproteobacteria bacterium | reverse complement strand
ATATATGCACCGGTTTGCCGGTGGCGCAGGCCTCGGTGACCATGTTGACCGAATCCGAGGTGACAATCAGCGTGTCGGCCAGCGCCAGGATGCCGAAATAGGGGTTGTCGCCCTCGCCATCCCAGATGTCGGTGGTCAGCCCGTCCAGTGGTGCGGAAATGACGCGCAGATTGTCGGCGCCGGTCCGCCGAGAGGGCGTCATTGCCAGCCCGCCGCCGCTCGATTTTGCTGCCGCGGCAAGCTGGCTGCCGAGTCGGGCGGTAGTCGTCGCCGTCAGCCGGTACTGGCGGTTGGCGCCGCCTATCAGCACCCCGATCAGCGGGCGGGGGAGGGCGGCAAACCGCTCCCTGAATGTTTCGGCGGCATCCTCCAGCCGCCTCGGCGTTACCCGATGCAGCGCGCCCAGGGTTGAGATCACGTTGGCGCCGTCGAGCCGGTCATGCGCCGGCGCGATGACCAGATCGAAGCGCGACGGGGCGATGGTTGGTTTCTGGATCTGAACCACGATCGTCGCCGGATTGCACCGTTTTATCGCCGCCGCCGGGGCGACCGTCGCCCGCCCGGTGGCGATCACCAGATCGGGCCAGGGCGGGGTGAGGGCATCACCGTCCGGCGCCAGTGCCTGCAACGGGCGCGCCCAGAGCTGCGGCGGCAAGGCAGACCACGGAAAGCGCGGGTGGATGCGCTTGATCTCCGGGGTCAAATCCAGCGCTTCAGCGAGGCCGAGGCACTGGCTTTCCATACCCGCCTTGCCGTCGGTCACCACCCAGCAGCTGGTCAATTTGAGCTCCGGAGCGGTCGCGGAGATGTCACGGGAGGGGTCAGGTGGAATTTCATGTCGTTCCATTGAAATAATATTTCGTATTCTTATAATATAATTACTCTGATCGTCTCAATAAGTGAGTTTGCAATACGATGGCACGCGTGAAGCTGGACCGAATTGATTTCAAGATCCTGCGCGATTTGCAGAATAACGGGCGCATGACCAATGTCGAGCTTGCCCGCAACGCCGGCATCTCGCCGCCGCCCTGCCTGCGCCGGATGCGGGCGCTGGAAGATACCGGCTGTATTCGCGGCTATCACGCCGATATCGATCCGCAGCAGCTGGGTTTCGGCGTGATCGTGTTTGCCAATGTCGGGCTGCACAGCCAGGCCGAAGCCGATCTGGTGGCGTTCGAGGCGCTGGTCAACAGCTGGCCGGAAATCCGTGAATGTCACATGCTGGCCGGCGAAACCGATTTTCTGCTCAAGATCGTCGCCACCGATTGGGATAGCTATCAGAAATTTCTCACCACTCGGCTGACCCCGGCGCCAAATGTCAGCGTGGTCAAATCATCGCTCGCCATCCGTAGCGCCGTTCAGCGCCCCGGCGTGCCGATTGATGCCGCGGCTCAGGGGTAAATAACGGCAGGAGACAAGGCTGTTCGGGCGGCCATAGGCAACAATTATTAGGGATGAACGAAATCATGTTTGATGCCGCGACAATTTTTATATTTGTGCTGCTGTTTCTTGCCGTTGTCTTTGTCGTCCTCGCGGTCAAGACGGTCGCGCAGGGGTTCGAATATACCGTCGAGCGGTTTGGCCGATACACCCGCACGCTGACGCCGGGCCTGCACATCATTGTGCCGATGATCGATCAGATCGGGCTGAAGATGAATGTGATGGAACAGGTGCTCGACGTTCCATCCCAGGAAATCATCACCCGTGACAACGCCATGGTTCGGGTCGACGGCGTGCTGTTTTATCAGATTCTCGACGTGGTCAAGGCGGCCTATGAAGTCCGCCAGCTCGAACTTTCCATTCTCAACCTGACGATGACCAATTTACGGACAGTGATGGGATCGATGGATCTCGACGAATTACTGTCGCAGCGCGACAAGATCAACGCCCAGCTGATGAATGTGGTCGACGATGCGACCTCGCCGTGGGGCGTAAAGATCACGCGGATCGAGATCAAGGATATCTCGCCGCCGAGCGAGCTGGTCGAAGCGATGGGCCGGCAGATGAAGGCGGAACGCGAGAAGCGCGCGACGGTGCTTGAAGCCGAAGGTGACCGCCAGGCCGCCATCCTGCGGGCCGAGGGCAGCAAGCAATCCGCCATCCTCGAAGCTGAGGGCAATCGGGAAGCTGCCTTCCGCGACGCCGAGGCGCGCGAACGCGGGGCCGAAGCCGAGGCCAAGGCGACCACCATGGTGTCGGAAGCGATCGCCAGCGGCAATGTGCAGGCGATCAATTATTTTGTCGCCCAGAAATATATCGATGCGTTGCAGACCATCGGCTCGGCCCGAAACCAGAAGGTCATCCTGATGCCGCTTGAAGCCTCCAGCGTGATCGGCGCGATTGCCGGCATCACGGAGATCGCGCGCGAGACGTTTGGCAAAGGTGATGGTGGTGCATCGTCTAGCCCGCAATCAACCCGGCGCGGCAGCGTTCCCGCCTCAGGTAGCGCTGACGGTGCTGACGATTAACAGAAGCATTTATTTACCGAACAGACGGACTGGCGACGCACGATGGATCAACTTCTTCCGTGGCTTCAGGCACTGACCTTCTGGCACTGGATGGTGCTCGGCGGCGCTTTGATTGTCCTTGAGCTTTTGTTGCCCGGTATCTGGTTCCTGTGGCTGGGTATTGGCGGGCTGGCAACCGGGCTGGTGGTCATGTTTGCCGATCAAATGAGCTGGCAATACCAGATCACTGTTTTCTGTGCCTTCTCGGTCGCCAGCATATTCGTCGGCCGTCTGGTGATGCGCCGCGCCAGGGAGTCCGAAGACCATCCCCTGCTCAACCGGCGCGCCCAGCGTTATGTCGGTCAGGTCTTCGCGCTGATCGAGGCAAGTGAACAGGGTTTCAGCCGGGTGAAAATCGGCGACAGCATCTGGCGGGTAAAGCTTGCCACGGGTGGCACGGAATTACCGTTGGGAACCAGCGTGAGGGTCACCGGCTTTGATGGCGCGACCTTGCTGGTTGAGCCGGTCGAGAACCATTAGACGCCGTTCCCCTATTTGAACTCCACCTTCAGCACTTCATAGGCCTTGCTGCCCTTGGGCGCGACCACCTCGACATGTTCGCCGGCGGTCTTGGTCATCAACGCCCGGGACAGCGGCGAGGTGACGGACAGAAAGCCAGCATTGATGTCGGCCTCATGTTCGCCGACGATCTGATAGGTCGATTCCTCATCGGTATCTTCATCGACGATTGTTACCGTCGCGCCGAATTTCACGGCATCGCCCGACAGCTTGGAGGGGTCGATGATCTCGGCGTTGCTTATCTTGTCTTCGAGCTCGTTGACCCGGCCTTCGATAAACGACTGGCGCTCCTTCGCCGCGTGATATTCCGCGTTCTCCGAAAGATCGCCATGTTCGCGCGCCGTGGCGATGGCCTTGATGATATTCGGCCTCTCCACCGATTTGAGGTGTTTCAACTCGGTTTCCAGACGGTTGAACCCGTCGAGTGTCATTGGAAACTTGCCCATCGTTAACTCCGTACTCGCTTGTCGTGAAAAAGACCGTTGCCCCGCCCCATTATACACAGCCCTCGGCGTCTAATTGGTCAGAACGATCCATCAAAGTAAGACTGGAGTGGCGCAACTTCAAGGGGTCCGGTGCGAAGAGCGTCAATTGCGCCCACCGCGGCGCGCGCACCTGCCACCGTCGTGTAATAGGGAATTCGATTCATCACCGCCGTCTGGCGCAGCGACCGGCTGTCTCGAATTTCGGCGTCGCCGCCAGCTGTGTTGATTACCAGATGTATTATGCCATCCTTCATCGCATCGACCACGTGGGGGCGACCCTCCATCACCTTGTTGACGCGGGTTGCCGCAATCCCCCCGGCGTGGAGCGCCTTGGCGGTGCCGTCGGTAGCAAGAATATCGAATCCCATCCCGGTGAGCGCCCGGGCGAGCGGCAGGATCGCCGGCTTGTCGGAATTTCGGACCGATATAAACACCGTACCCGATGTCGGGAGCGTCTGCCCGGCGCCGATCTGCGCCTTGGCGAAGGCGCGCGCAAAATCGACATCGATGCCCATCACCTCGCCGGTCGATTTCATTTCCGGGCCGAGCAGCGCATCGACACCGGCGAATCGGGTGAATGGGAACACGGCTTCCTTGACCGCAATATGCTTGCCGCGCGGCGTGATGTCGTATGCAGCGATCACCTGCTCCAGTGTTTCTCCGGACATCACCCTTGCCGCCATCTTGGCGATCGGCAACCCGGTCGCCTTGGCGACGAACGGCACCGTGCGGCTGCCGCGCGGGTTGACCTCGATGATATAGACCCGGCCGTCCTTGACCGCGTACTGGACATTCATCAGTCCGACCACCTTGAGCGCGCGGGCCAGCGCCTCGGTCTGGCGGCCAATTTCGGCGATGATTTCGGCGGGCAGCGAATAGGGCGGCAGCGAACAGGCCGAATCGCCGGAATGAATGCCGGCCTCCTCGATATGTTCCATGACACCGGCGACATAGACATTGCCGCCGTGATCGGCCAGCGCATCGACATCGACCTCAATGGCGTCGCGCAGATAGCTGTCGATCAGCACCGGGTTGGCGCCGGATACGCGCACCGCCTCGCCGATATAGCGGCGCAGCCCGGCCTCGCTATGGACGATTTCCATGCCGCGTCCGCCCAGCACATAGGAGGGGCGGATGACGACGGGAAAGCCGATCCGCGCGGCGATCACAAGCGCCTCTTCGCCACTACTGGCGATACCGTTTTCCGGCTGCAGCAAATCGAGCGATGTGGCGAGCTGCTGGAAGCGTTCACGGTCTTCAGCAAGATCGATCGCATCGGGCGAGGTGCCGAGCACCGGGATGCCGGCCGCTTCCAGCGCGGCGGCGAGCTTGAGCGGGGTCTGGCCGCCGAATTGCAGGATGACGCCCATCAGCTCTCCGCTGCGCTGTTCGACGCGGGCAATCTCGATCACATCCTCGGCTGTCAGCGGCTCAAAATACAGCCGGTCCGAAGTGTCGTAATCGGTCGAGACGGTTTCCGGGTTGCAATTGATCATGATCGCTTCGATGCCGGCTTCGCGTAGTGCGTAGACCGCATGGACACAGCAATAATCGAACTCTATCCCCTGGCCGATCCGGTTGGGCCCACCGCCGAGAATGATTGCCTTGCGCCGGTCGCTGGGATCGGCTTCGCATTCCGGCGGCGACAGCCCGTCGCCCTCATAGGCCGAGTACATATAGGGGGTAGTTGACGGGATCTCGGCAGCGCAGGTATCGATCCGTTTATAAACCGGGCGGATGCCAAGCCCATACCGCGCGGCGGTGACCGAAGCGGCGTCGATGCCGGCAAGCTGGCCGATCCGCTCGTCGGAGAAACCGAGCGATTTGAGGCGTTGCATGTCCTCTGCCGTTGTCGGTACACCATTCGTCCGCACGGTTTCTTCCACCTCGACCAGCATGCCGATCTGATCAACAAACCACGGGTCAAAATGGGTAATTGCGGCGATATCTTCCAGGACAAGCCCGTGGCGGAACGCCTGGGCGATGGTCAGGATCCGGTCGGGCGCCGGAATGGCCAGCGCGGCGCGCACCGCGTCGGCACCGTTCGGCGCCGCACCATCGTATCCCGGAATATCGATCTCGTTCAGCCCACACAGCCCGGTTTCCATCGAGCGCAAGGCCTTTTGCAGCGATTCGGCGAAATTGCGCCCCACGGCCATCGCCTCGCCGACCGATTTCATCGATGTGGTGAGCAGGGCTTCGGCACCGGGGAATTTCTCGAAGGTAAAGCGCGGGATCTTGGTGACGACGTAATCGATGGTCGGCTCGAACGATGCCGGCGTTACCCCGGTAATGTCATTGGTCAGCTCGTCCAGCGTGTAGCCGACGGCAAGCAGCGCCGCGACCTTGGCGATGGGGAAGCCGGTCGCCTTCGACGCCAGCGCCGAG
>JBLHKG010000141.1:0-5934 GCA_047619835.1 Alphaproteobacteria bacterium | reverse complement strand
CAGGCCTTGGCGAAGAACGACATAAAGCCGAGCTTTACGCCGTGTTTCTTCTCAAACTTGTCACGATAGCGTTCGCGCGCCGCCATCACATTGGTCATATCCACCTCATTGAAGGTGGTCAGCATGGCCGCCGAATTTTGTGCTTCCTTGAGACGCTCGGCAATACGGCGGCGCAGGCGCGTCATACGCACCCGTTCCTCGCCTCTTGCATTCGGCGGAAGCGACAGCCTCGTTTCTACGGGGACGGGTGCCGGCTTCGCAGCAGCGGGTGCAGGGGCTGCGGCGTTCTTGCCGTCAAATCCAAGCACGTCACCCTTGGTCAAACGCCCCCCCTTGCCGGTGCCGGTGATCTGATCGGGATCGAGATTTTTTTCATCGACCAGCTTGCGAACCGCGGGCGAGAGCGCCGCTGCGATTTGCGTGTCCGCCTTCGGTTCTACCGTCTGTACGGTTGGGGCGGCTACCGGCTCCGCCTTGCGGACGATGCCTTTACCTTCCCCGATCCGCGCCAGCACAGCGCCGACCACGACTTCAGCGCCTTCCTCAGCGACGATTTCCTCGAGCGTCCCGGCCTCAGGGGCAGGAATTTCCAGCGTCACCTTGTCCGTTTCCAGCTCGCAGATCGGCTCGTCGCGTGCCACCGCATCGCCAACCGATTTGAACCATTTTGCAACCGTCGCTTCGGCCACCGATTCACCGAGTTGTGGAACCTTGATTTCCATCGTCTTTGCCTTTCGGGCCTTTCGAGTTTTGTCTTGTCGTGTGGTCAGAGAGTAAGCGCTTCGTCGACGAGCTTGCTCTGTTCCGCATTATGACGTTTGGCGAGCCCGGTCGCCGGAGAGGCCGCTTCGCGGCGCCCGACATATACCGGTCGTTTCGCTGTGCCGCCGATCTCCTCCAGCAGATTTTCAATCCGCCGGTCGATATAGCTCCAGGAACCCATATTGGCGGGCTCTTCCTGACACCAGATTATTTCAGCGTTCGGATAACGGACGAGCTGCTTGGTGAGCGATATCCTCGGGAACGGGTAGAGCTGTTCGACCCGGACCAGCGCAATATCGTTGATCTTGCGTTCCGCCCGCTCGGCATAGAGATCGTAATAGACCTTACCCGAGCACAGAACGACACGTTTGACCTTTGCATCCGCAACCAGATCATCCAATTCCGGCAGAACGCGGTGGAAGCAGGTGCCAGGACCCATATCCTTGAGAATCGACACACAGGATTTATGCCGCAGCAGGGATTTCGGCGTCATCACGATCAAAGGTTTGCGGAATTTTCGGTGCAGCTGGCGTCGTAGCACATGAAAATAGTTCGAGGGCGTCGTCGGCATGACAACCTGCATATTGTCCTCTCCGCAAAGCTGCAGAAAGCGTTCGATCCGTGCCGAGGAATGCTCCGGTCCCTGACCTTCATAGCCGTGAGGCAGCAGCAGCACGATCCCGGACATGCGTAGCCATTTGCTTTCGCCGGATGAGATGAACTGGTCGATGATGACCTGGGCGCCATTGGCAAAATCGCCGAATTGCCCTTCCCACATGACCAGTGCTTCCGGTTCAACCAGGCTAACGCCATATTCGAAACCGAGGACAGCGGCTTCGGACAAGGGACTGTTATGCGCTACGTAGCGCCCCTGCCCCTTCCGGATATTTTCCAGCGGAATATAATTTCGTTCGGTTTCCTGATCGATCAGATAGGAATGGCGCTGCGAAAACGTCGCGCGCTGCACGTCCTGACCCGACAGCCGCACCAGATGGCCTTCGTCAAGCAACGTGCCAAAGGCAAGAGCCTCGGCGGTCGACCAGTCTATGCCCTTGCCGGTCTCCAGCATCTTTTGGCGAGCGGACATAAAACGTTTGAGCTTGGGATTGAGGTTGAAATCGTCAGGAACGGCGACCAAAGCCTTGCCGATTTCCTTCAGCTTCTTGATCGGAACGTCGGTCGCGCCACGACGATCCTCCGTCGTCGGCGCGACATTGAGATGCGCCCAATGACCGTCGAGCCAGTCAGCCTTGTTCGGCTTGAAGGCAGATGCCGCGTCGAAATCGTCTTGCAGCTCCTTGTGGATCCGCTCGTCCATCGACTTCGCATCGGCGGCGCTCATCGATTCTTCAGCCGCCAGCTTGTCGGCATAGATCGTCCGAGTGCTCGGATGGCCGGCGATTTTTCGGTACATGATGGGCTGGGTGAAAGCCGGCTCGTCGCCTTCATTGTGACCAAAGCGGCGATAGCACCACATGTCGATAACAACGTCTTTGCGGAACTCCTGACGGAACTCGGTGGCGATGCGGGCCACGTGGACGACCGCTTCAACGTCATCGCCATTGACGTGAAAAATCGGCGCCTGAACCACCTTCGAGACGTCCGATGGATAGGGCGATGAACGGGATTGCATCGGGTTGGTGGTGAAACCGATCTGATTATTGACCACGAAATGGATGGTGCCGCCGGTTCGGTAGCCCCGTACATCCGACAGCGTGAAGGTTTCCGACACCAGCCCCTGCCCGGCGAAAGCGGCGTCGCCATGCATCAGGATGCCCATCACCCGCCGGCGTTCCTTGTCCTTCAACTGATGCTGCTTTGCACGTACCCGGCCGACAACAACCGGATTGACCGCCTCAAGGTGAGACGGGTTGGGCGACAGCGACAAATGCACGGTCTTGTCGTCGAAATCGATATCGGCCGACGTGCCCAAATGATATTTGACGTCGCCCGAGCCCTGCACTTCCTCGGGGTTGGACGACTGCCCCTGAAATTCCGCGAAGATGGCGGTATAGGGCTTGTTCATCACATGGGCGAGCACCGATAACCGTCCGCGATGCGGCATGCCGATGACCACTTCCTCTATCCCCATCTGGCTGCCGCGCTTGAGGATCTGTTCGAGGGCGGGGATCAGGCTTTCGCCGCCATCAAGGCCAAACCGCTTGGCGCCGGGATATTTGACGTTGAGAAAATTTTCAAACCCTTCAGCCTCGGTCAGCCGCTCCAGAATGGCCTCCTTGCCGCGCGGGGTAAATTCAGTGCGGTTATGGACGCCTTCAATACGCTCCTGGATCCACTGCTTTTCGCGGGTTCCCTGGATATGCATGTATTCGACGCCGATTGTGCTGCAATAGGTCTCCTCCACGCGCGCCATGATTTCGCGCAGCGTCGGAAAATTTAGTCCGAGAACGCCGTCGATGAAAATATGCCGGTCGAGATCGGCGTCGGTAAACCCGTAGGACCGATAATCGAGTTCAACATTCTGGTCATGCGCATGCAATCCCAAAGGGTCAAGCCTGGACAATAGATGACCGCGTACCCGATAGGCGCGGATCAGCATCAGCGCATGCAACGATCGAACGGTGTCGGCGCGCACCTCGCCAATATCGGCAGCCTGCGCCCGACCATTGGTCCGGGGCTCGCCATCGACAGCCGCCTCCGCGTTTCCATCGGAACCGACGATGCGTCGGCCGCGCGGCGCCCAGCTGGCGCCCTTAAGCGATTTCAGGACGGCGGGGGCCTCGTCCTCGAGACCGTCAAAGAATTCCCGCCATGTTTCAGAAACCGCCTGCGGGTTGTCCACATAGCGCGCGTAAAGATCCTCGACGAACGCTGAATTGGCGCTGGCCAGGAACGAGCTCTGCTCGAAAGCCTCAATCGACATTATCTGTTCGCCTGTCTGCCCCGATTTCCGGGCGGTTCCACCAGTTGAAGACAAATTTACACCTTCAAGATTAACGGAACACGTCCAGGGTTTGGGGAGGAACTTAGCCTTTCATTACCTCGGCCATGGTCGCGCCAAGCGCCGCTGGGGAATCCGCGACATGGATGCCAGCGCTCTTCATCGCCTCGATCTTGTCATTGGCGCCGCCCTTGCCACCCGAGATGATCGCACCGGCATGACCCATCCGGCGACCCGGCGGCGCGGTGACGCCGGCGATGAAGCCCACCATCGGCTTTTTCACCCTGGAGGCCTTGATAAAGTCAGCGGCATCCTCTTCTGCGGCGCCCCCGATTTCACCGATCATGACGATGCCCAGAGTCTCGTCATCGGCGAGGAACAATTCGAGACAATCGATGAAGTTGGTTCCGTTGATCGGATCGCCGCCGATCCCGATGCAGCTCGATTGGCCCAGTCCCGCCGCGGTGGTCTGTGCAACAGCCTCATAGGTCAGCGTGCCCGACCGGGAAACGATGCCGATCTTTCCCCGCCTGTGAATATTACCGGGCATGATGCCGATCTTACATTCGTCCGGGGTGATCACGCCCGGGCAGTTCGGGCCGACCAGCCGGGTTTTAGAACCCATCAACGCGCGCTTTACCGCCACCATGTCGAGCACTGGAATGCCTTCGGTAATGCAGACGACAAGCGGCAGTTCCGCATCAATTGCTTCAAGGATCGCATCGGCCGCGAAGGGCGGCGGCACATAGATGACGCTCGCATTGGCGCCGGTTGTCGCAACCGCTTCGGCTACCGTATCGAACACCGGCAGATCGAGATGCTTCTCGCCGCCCTTGCCCGGTGTAACGCCACCAACCATTTGCGTGCCATAGGCAATCGCTTGTTCGGAATGAAAGGTGCCCTGCGAGCCAGTGAACCCCTGACAGATGACTTTAGTATTCCTGTCTACCAGAACCGCCATCAGGCTGCCTCCCTCGCCGCCGTGACGGCTTTTTCTGCAGCCTCGGCCAGATCATCCGCAGCAATGATGGGCAGACCCGATTCCTCAAGAATTTTCTTGCCCTGTTCCGCATTGGTGCCGGAAAGCCGTACGACCAACGGCACAGTCAGGCTGACTTCCCGAGCGGCGGCAACCACGCCCTCGGCAATCACGTCACAGCGCATGATGCCCCCGAAGATGTTGATCAGCAGCCCTTCGACATTGGGGTCCGCCAGAATTAGCTTGAACGCGGCGCCTACCCTTTCGCGGGACGCGCCACCGCCAACATCGAGAAAATTGGCCGGCGAGCCGCCATACAGCTTGATAATGTCCATCGTCGCCATCGCCAGGCCGGCACCATTGACCATGCAGCCGATATTGCCGTCCAGCTTGACATAGTTGAGGTCAAATTTGGCGGCTTCAAGCTCGGTCTGGTCTTCTTCGCTTTCATCGCGAAGATCTTCGATATCCTTGTGGCGGAACAGCGCGTTATCGTCGAAATTCATCTTTGCGTCGAGTGCTATAACTTCACCCGCGCCGGTCACCACCAGCGGATTGATCTCGACTATGGACGCGTCGAGTTCGACAAACACCTTGTACATGCCCGTCAAAAAACGGACCGCCGATTTAACCTGGTCTCCTTCGAGCCCGAGGCCGAAGGCGATCTTGCGTGCATGATAGGGCTGCATCCCGGCGGCCGGATCGATTTCTACCTTGAGGATTTTCTCCGGCGATTTGGCGGCAACTTCCTCGATCTCCATCCCACCTTCAGTCGATGCCATGATGGTGATCCGGCTGGTCGCCCGGTCGATCAACATGCCGAGATAAAGCTCACGCGCGATGTCGCAGCCATCCTCAACATAGACCCGGCTGACTTCTTTTCCTTTTGGCCCGGTCTGATGGGTCACAAGAGTCATGCCGATGATTTCGGTGGCCAGAGATTTGACCTCTTCGATCGATTTGGCGAGCTTCACCCCGCCGCCCTTGCCGCGTCCGCCGGCGTGGATCTGCGCCTTGACGACCCAGACCGGCCCGCCGAGTTCTTCGGCGACCTTGGCCGCTTCGTCCGGTGTATAGGCGATGCCGCCCTTTGGTACGGCGACGCCGAACTTCCGGAGCAGGCCCTTCGCCTGATATTCATGGATATTCATTATGTAGTGGCCTTTGCCGCCAATTTCGTGACGTTACGGGGGAGCCTATTTTTTGGCGCTAGTTTTCTTGGCGGCCTTTTTGGGGGCCTTTTTGGGGGATTTAGCGGCTGCTGCGCTCATCTTCTTCACAACATTGACCA
>JBLHKG010000140.1:0-5966 GCA_047619835.1 Alphaproteobacteria bacterium | reverse complement strand
TGGGCGATAGCTTTGATGTACTGGTTGCCGACACCATTCTTGGCGACGTCAACACGCTCAATTTCGATTTCACCAACGCGCTGCTGGCGTTGGGCCTCGAATGGAATACATCAATTGTCACGGTGGATAGCAGAGAGGCTCTGAGGCTCTCCGTGCTTGAGTCAGCAGCGGACGCGCTACCAGAACCCTCGTCACTCGCGCTGTTAGGGACGATCCTGCTGGGTTGGGCAGGTTTCTGGCGGCGCCGGCGGAAAAATGTTTCCGCCTGACGATTTCAGGATAACTTCCGCCGCGGGAGCCTCCCTGCGAACGACAGAAATTACCGCTTACTAACCATTACGCAGCGACTGCCAGGGCGACTATCGCCGCCATGACCGCCGTCCAGCGCATCGTTGCCGGTGCCCGTGAGCGCATTGAAGTCGGCAGGATTTCTCACCACGCCGTACCCGATCTCGTTTCGACATTGTCCATTTCGACATTGCCACTTCGACATTGTCCACAAGGGCAAAACCAATCGCCGCTTGCACCGCCTCCGCCAGTCGTCAACTATGAACGCTGGCGCAGACTGGATGTGGCCATGAATATTTTCGAGACCCTGATCAACCCGGACCACGAGGAAAATCCGGAACGGGCGGAAATCGCCCGCGCTGCCAACCTGCTACAGGTTGGCGAGTTTCAATTCCTCCAGCTTGCCTATTATGACTGGTTCGGCAAAGAGGTCCCCGAGGGAGAAACCGACAGGCTGTTCACTGCCTATATGCTGCACGATCAGGTGCCCCACTGGGCGCGAAACCATGCGCGCCGCATATTGGAGCTCGACGAGGACGGCGGACTCGACGAGAACAACCCCGAATATCACCGCTACGATGCCGAATACCGAACCAGGGTTCCGGACGGCGCCCGCAAATTCTGCGGCGCGGTGCTGGTCATTACGATCTGCATTGGCGGCAGCATCTGGATTGGCCATGACGCAAGTGAGCCGACCAGCCAGATCCTGCCGCCCTATTTCAGCGACAGGGAAATCGAGCAAATGGGGACGGGTTCTGGGACGGGTTCTGGGACGGGTGCTGGGACGGGTGCTGGGCCAAACCCGACCCCCTGATGCAGAATTATCGTAATGTGCTTTCTCAGACCAGCATGCGGCCTATAATGACGCAGCAATGATTGACACAATCCTCAACCTTCCGCCCAGCCTGGAGATGCCGGTCAATATCGTCTTTCTGGCGGTAACGGCGGTGATCGCCTGGAAAGGTATCCGTACCCGCAACGCGGACGGGTCGGCCGATTACGTTCACCTGCTGTTTGGCTGCATCGCCGCAGTGTTTTTCTTTTTAGTGCTGTTGCAGGACGTCCTCGGGGTCGCGAAATTTTAAAAATCCAAAGTTTTAAAAATCCAATGACAGAATCTTCAGACATCATCAGACGAATTGACGATCTTGAAACCCATATCGCGCACCAGGACAGCATCATTGAAGAACTCAATGACGTTTCAATCAAACAATGGGCTGAAATAAAGAAACTGAACGAACGGCTCGATCATCTGAAAAATAAGTTTGAGGAACTGGAACACGGGATCGAAAACCCGACAGACGAGGACCTCCCCCCTCCACACTATTAAGGCTTAACCCCTTTACGCCTTCAGGGCTTGTACATCCGCTGTTCCGCATCCAGTTCGGGGACTTCCAGCAGACGCTTTTCGGGTGGCAGCTTGAGCTGCCCATGTAGATAGATCGCCCGCTTTTCTACCGTCGAGGGATTGGGTGTGCCGTAAATAATCTTGTCGAACAGGCTCGGCCCGTCGAGCGCACCATAATCTGTCTTCAGCGCTTCAATATAATCGGCCAAAGCCTCTTTGTGACGCCCGGCCCGGTCCTGCAGGATGCCGCGATTGGCATAGGCAGCGGCAAGCGTCGCACGCCCGGTGGTGTCGTCCTGTTTCAGGGTCTTGTTCAGATAAGAAATAAGATAGGCGAATTCGGCCATCGCCTCGGGCCTTTTACCCATCCGCATAAAGGTCAACGCGCGCCCCATCAATGCGCCGCGATGGTCAGGCGCTTCCGCCAACGCCCTGTCGAAAGCGGCCAGCGCATCCGCATGTTTCCCGTCGCTCAGCCGAATATCGCCTTCCCGCACATGGAAATCACCCGGCGTGGATGCTGTGAACTGACCGACCACCATCCAGCCCGAAAACCCGACAAAGGTGAAGACAGCGGCGAGAATGACGAAACGGCGAAGAACTGATGCTTTCATCCCTTAGCCCCTGCGAACAGATGCAGCGTATAGAGCGAGGCAAACACGAAACACAACAGGCAGGCGGTCACTGTCGCTCGCTTCCGCAGGGCGCCGCGCCGCGCCCCGTCCTGTTTACCATCGCGTTCCGCCCGCCGGACATACATCACCCAGAGAAACTGACGCACCGGAAAGAACAACGCTCCGCCGAGCGCGACGGCCCAGACCCAACCATACTCTGGTGAGAAAAATTCTTTCATAAATTCAGTTTACGGGAATCAGTCTGAAAAATAACACCCCCAAAAGAAACGGGGGAAGAATTTCTCCTTCCCCCGCATCCATTGATCCTGGACCGGTTATTCGGCGGCCCCTCCAGCGGCCGCCGTATCGCCGATATCTTCCGTCAGCACCTCGATTTCCTTGGTCGGCACTGTCGACATTTCCATCTTGTAGGCGAGGAACCACATCATCGCCACGCCGAGCGCCCAGAAGATAATCTGCCACGCCCAGATGGAGGGAATACCAAAGGTCCATCCATCGACGCCTGCGTTTGGCGCGCCGAAGATGTCGTTGCCAATCACCGCGCCCGGGCCGATACCGAACAGCAACCACGCCAGCGTGACGCCCCAGGCAACCGGTATCAGTTTCCGTTTGTCGGCACTGAGAACGGCGTGCTCCCGCAGGAAGTTGTGATAGATCATGCGATGGGAGCGTGCGCCGTCTTCCTGCGTCATCGCCGAGATGGGCAAGCAGACCGCGAGGTTACAGATCATGCCCCAACCGGCCGAATGAATGGTCCAGGGCCAGCGGCCCCATGCCAGTTCGATGCCCACAAGACCGGCGATCGATGCCCCGAAATTCTCGGTAAAGATAACTCCGAGAAGACCGGCAAGCAGGCCCCAGGTCGCCCCCTGACGGGTGATCCACGGGCACCAGCACACCGCACAGAGCGATGGCCACATCTGGAACCCGAACGCCACGGCAAGACCGCCGAGCAACACCAGCGCATCCTTCGAGTAGGTCGCCACCAACAGGGCGGAAACCACGATGAAGGCGACACCGATGCGTCCCCACAGCTTCTGGGTTTCATGGCTGGCCGACGGGTTGAGATAGCGCTTGTAGAGATCCCGTGTCAGCATGCCACCCGCCGTGGACATATAGGCCGCCCCGGTAGACTGCATTGCCGCCAGCGCACACACCGCCAGCAGCCCAACCAGCCACGGCGCTGTTTCCCCCATCGTATTGAAGTAATGAGGCACCAGCCCGCCCTGTTTATTGGCAGTCAGATCCGGGATCACCGCAGCCAGCGCAAGCCCGGCCTCCGTCACCGCGCCATTACCGCCGAGCAGATGCGCGCCCATGCCCTGAAAAGCGGTGAAGAAGAACAGGATAGCCCCGATGCAGAACGACGATGCCCAGACCTGCTGCGGTGCAAACGGTTTCGGGTTGTTGTTGGCGAATGACCACATCGTAAACGCCGGAGCTGACTGAATGCCCATCAACGCAAACATGTAGGTCAGACACATGACGCCGGTCCAGAGACCACCGACCGGCGTTTCCTTACCGAGGCCAGCCGTGAACTGGATCACGCCGGGAATGGCGAAATAGGCATTATAATCGCCGCCGCCATATCCCTTTGTCGTGCCCCACTTGCCGATTCCGGTAGCGCCGAGCTTGGCAAAGCCGGCATTCAGCGCTTCCCAGCCGCCCGCGGCATTCAGCGCGATAAAGCCGGTGATGATTATGCCGACAGCCAGCAGGATACATTGCACCGTGTCCACATAGGCCACCGCGCGCAAACCACCCGAGGCGACATAGATCAGCACCACCGCCGACAGAACCCACATCCCCACATTGACCGGCACAAGATCGTCGGTCAGCACGTTAAACAGGAAGCCCGAGGCGCCGAGCTGAACGCCGAGATAGGGGATCGAGAACAGCAGGGCCACGATCACCGTGAGAATGCGGATAAAATCGCCCTGGAAATAATCAGAGAACATCTCGCCCGGCGTGACATAGCCGAACCGCTTGCCCAGCATCCATTGCCGTTTGAGGAACATCACCCCGGTAAAGGGAATTGTAATCGCGTAGAACGAGGCATAGGCGTACTGGAAGCCGTCACGATAGACGAGACCCGGATGCCCCATAAAAGTCCAGCCGGAGAACGACGTCGCCGTCGCAGCCAGGACAAACACCCACATGGAAATCTGCCGACCGGCGATAAAATAATCGCCGGCGGTACGCGCCATTCGAGCGCTCTTGATTCCCCAGAAAATACAGTACGACCAATAGACAAAAACAAAGACAAACAGCCAGATGACTTTTGCGCTCATAGCCCAAACTCCCTTCCGGGACCCTCGGGCGCGGCGTCACCTGTTAGCGGTGCTACCGGTTATTGGTGTACCCGACGGCCACTCACTGAAGTGCCTGGCTTCCCCATACCGAATGCCATTCTAACCCGACCGCAGACAGCGATCAGACCGCACTTCGACACCATAACCATAGCACGATTGTCATTTTTTCTTAATAAATTGAAGGCGATGAGAAATCCCAATAACCCATTGTTATTATGCAATATTTTATATTTCGACAAAATAACTCCGAAAATATTGAGATTACGAATCAGGCAGGGTTGCATATATTTGTCTGTTTTAAGGGCAGATAAACCTCGATAAATATGGACCAAATTGGGTCGATAACGGGTCCGGATTTAACAAAATGATGAGCCCATAATCGAGGATGTCGGATGCTTTGTGATGCCAACCAGGCCTATGCTGATTTAGAATTTGTGCGAAATAAAAACGGAGACAAGAAATTGCCCCAATTTACAGTTCCAGCCTTTGACCAATTCATCAACGACATGCGCGTGCATTGCGCTAAAGATTTGCCGGAGACCGAACATTGGGAAGGCGTACGCGGACTGCTCCGCGTGCTGTGCGCCGATCAGGCAATGCGCGAAGCCTCACAGAGCTGGCCGGCCAGGCGCGGCGTCGAACGCGTACTGCATCACGACCCCGATTACGGCTTCTTCGTCGGCGGGCTGATCCGTCAGCCAAACCACCGGGCCAATGTGCATGACCATGCCCATACATGGACGATCTATGGCGTGCTCGACGGTGCCGAACGCACTCATGTCTATAAGCGGCTTGATGACGAGAGTGTGCCCGGCAAGGCAACGCTCGAACTGCTGGCGCAGAACGAAGCCCCGACCGGCACTGTCGATATCGTGCCGCCCTGGGTACCGCATTCGGAATGGGGCATGGGCGAACGCTCGGTCGCCATCACCGTGCGCAGCGAGCGCCCCGGCAACTACGCCCAGACCCGCTTCGATATGGAAGCCGGCACCTGCAACATGAACCATCGCGGGCTGAAGCTTATTCCCCAGCCTGTATGAGAGGTTAGCCCCCTACCCCCGCATCCCCGCCGAGGTATTGACCGCCGCATGCATGTTGCGGGCGAAGTCCGACGCCTGCTCGACGCTCATGGTCAGCGCGTTGGTGGCGTATTCCTTAACCGCGAGGATGGCCGGCATCGGCGCCTTGTCGAGCGCGGCACAGAGTTTGTCGATCTGCGCGTCGAGCTGATCGTCGGCCACCACCCGGCTGACGAGCCCGTAGGCCAGTGCGGTGCGGGCGTCAATCTCCTCGGTCGAATAGGTGAGGTACAGCGCGCCCTTGCGTCCCACCCGGTCGATTAGCGATGACATCGCCATGGTCGGCATGATGTTGTGCCCCATC
>JBLHKG010000139.1:0-5987 GCA_047619835.1 Alphaproteobacteria bacterium | reverse complement strand
TCGACATAAGGTCGCAAGGCATCGATCATGCGTCTTGCTTCTTGCCTTGCCTGATCGACAAGACCGGCGGCCAGGAATGTTCGTCCACAGCAGAGCGGGCGACCGCCATCGGCGGGGGCGACGACATGGACCCTGTAGTTGGCCGCCTTCAGGACCGACAAGGCTGCCTCGGCATTGACCGGATCGAAATAGGTGCTGAAGGTATCGACGAACAGCGCCACATCGCGCCCGTCTGCTCCCAATTTACCGGCGATATTTCCAGCGGCCGCAACAGACGGACGAAACGGTTTGCGCCAAATCGGCAATGATCGCTCTGTGGTGAAACCGAGCAGTCTCTGACCCATCGGCGCGACGCAAGGCAGCCGATTCCACAGATTGAGCAGACCGCGTATCCGGGCCGCATAGGGTGCGTAACGCGGCAGAAAGGCGACCAGCCGGTCGCGTAGCCGGGTTCCGTGCCGTTGCTGCCGCTGGTGCAGAAATTCGATCTTCATGCGCGCCATATCGACGCCGGTGGGGCATTCCCGCTTGCAGCCCTTGCAGCCGACACAGAGCGCCATGGTCTCCGCCATCGCGTCCGAGCTCAGGGCGTCGGGGCCAAGCTGACCGGTGATGGCAAGCCGGAGCGCGTTCGCCCGCCCGCGCGTCAGATGCTTTTCGTCGTGGGTGACGCGAAAAGACGGGCACATCACGCCGGGGTCCGATTGGCGGCACGCGCCGTTGTTGTTGCACATCTCGATGGCGGGCGCGAAGCCGCCCCATTCGCTCCAGTCCAGAACCGTGTCGGCCGACCGGGCGGCATAGTCGGGCCGGTAGCGGAACAGCGACCGGTCATCCATGCGCGGTGCGTGGACGATCTTGCCGGGATTGAACAGCCCGTCCGGATCGAACGCTGTCTTGACGTCCTCGAAGGCACGAACCAGCCGTTCACCGAACATCGGGGCATGGAATTCAGAGCGCACGATCCCGTCGCCATGCTCTCCCGAATGCGAGCCCTTGTATTCGCGCACCATGGCGAAGGTTTCTTCCGCGATGTCGCGCATTTTCCGCACATCGCCTTCAGCTTTCATGTTGAGGACCGGGCGTACATGCAAACATCCAACTGAGGCATGGGCGTACCAGGTACCCTCGACGCCGTGCCTGGTGAAGACGTCGGTCAGGCGTTCGGTATATTCGCCAAGATCTTCGAGCGGCACCGCGCAGTCTTCGATGAAGGAAACAGGTTTCCCATCGCCTTTCATCGACATCATGATATTCAGCCCGGCCTTGCGCACTTCCATGATGTCGCGCTGGAAGGCCGGCTCGGGTACTTTCAGCAGGCAATCGGCAAAGCCGTGATCGGCCAGGAGCTGCTCCAGATCATCCAGTTTACGGCGCTGCGTCAGTTCGTCATCACCGGCGAACTCGACCATGAGAAGCGCCTCCGGCTTGCCGCTGACGAACCGCTCGACGGTCGGCCGGTAGGTGTCGATATTACGGGCAAGCGCGATCATCGTGCTGTCCATCAGTTCCACCGCCGACGGATCCAGCTCGACGATATGCCGGGTAATTTCCATCGATTGGCGGAAATTGGCAAAATGGCAGATGCCGAGCATGTTGTGCGCCGGAAGGGGATGGGTGATCAGCTCAAGCTGGCGGAAATAGGCCAGCGTACCTTCCGACCCGACCAGCATCCGGGCCATGTTGTGGCCGCCGGCCGAAATGCTGTCGATGTTGTAGCCGCCGACGCGGCGGAGCACTTTGGGGAAACGGCGAACGATCTCGGCTTCTTCCCGCTCTCCCAACAGGCGCATCTGCCGGACCAGATCGAGGTAGCGCGGATCGCCGGCCAGATCATCCATATTCGCGGGCACGTCGGTAAACCGGTGCTGTGTTCCGTCGGCAAGAAGCGCGTCGATGGCGCGGACATTATCGACCGTCAGACCGTATTTTATCGATCGACCGCCGCAGGAATTGTTCGCGGTCATCCCGCCCAGCGTGGCGCGGCTGGCGGTTGACGGATCGATCGGAAAGAACACCCCGTGCGGCCGGAGAAACCGGTTTAGCTGGTCGAGCACGACGCCTGGCTGCACGGTCACGCTGCCGGTCGCCGCGTCAAAATCAACAATGCGATTGAGATTCTTCGAGGTGTCGATGATCAGGGCCTCACCCACCGTCTGACCGCATTGTGATGTTCCGGCGCCCCGCGGCAACACGGGCACGCCCTCTTCACGCGCGATTTCGATGGCGCGGACGACGTCTTGATCTGTCTTGGGCACGACGACGCCAATCGGCTCAATCTGGTAGATCGAGGCATCCGTGCTGTATTGACCCCGGGAGAACGGGTCAAACAGGACATCGCCTTCCAGTTCGCGCCGCAGACGCGCGGCGAGCCCGCTATCGCCAATTCGAGCGTTGCCGCGACGGGTGGTTGATAATTTTGTCGACATTTTTATGCGTGAGAAAGGTGAGACCGAAGCGTCCTGCGATCATCCGCGCGGGCGCGCGGGCGGTCAAGCCAAGCGAGGGACAAAGGAAATCTGGGGAGAACGCCGCCCGGCGCGATTGGGGCTCGATCAGTTGACGCCTTCAGGCTACCGCCCCTACTCTAAATCAACAACGCACCGGCACAGTCGGCCAGAATGGCGGAGGAAACAATGACGGGGGAATCGAACTCGGAAGCGCCGATCTTTCTGCGTAATCGCTGGTATGTCGCCGCATTATCGTCAGAGATCAGGGAGGGGATAACGGCGCAGCCGCTGGCGCGCACCATCGCCAACCAGCTGATCGTGTTCTATCGCGACACCCGCGGGACTGTGATCGCGCTGGAGGATCGTTGCGCCCACCGCCAGGCGCCGCTGTCGCTCGGCGAGGTGGTCGGCGATCATATCCAGTGCGGCTATCACGGCTTTACCTTCGACGGCAGCGGCCGTTGCGTGCTTGTGCCGAGCCAGGACAGCATCCCGCCGGGGACCTGCGTCCGGGCGTACCCGATTGTCGAGAAGCAGGGTTTCGTCCATGTGTGGACCGGCGACGCGGACCGGATCGACGGGCAGGAACCGTATGATTTTCCCTATCCCGATCAGGACGGGCTGAATGCGCGCTATGCCAGCCTGCGCGGCGCGTTCGATTACCGGCTGCTGGTCGATAATCTGATGGATCTCTCCCATCTCAGCTTTACCCACAAGAACACCATCGGCTCGGGCGGCGTTGCATCGGACGGCAAGACGCGGACCGAACGCGATGACGGCCATGTGCGGGTGATCCGCCAGATGGAGAACATCGCGCCCGCCCCCGCCCATGTCGAGGTGACCGGCTATAGCGGCAATGTCGATCGCTGGCAGATCATCGAGTTTTCGCCGCCTTGCCATATCGAGCTGCAGGTCGGCAATGCCAAAGTCGGCACAGGCGGGCTCAATGCCGCGCCCGGGGACAAGCTGATCGACCGCCGCACGATGCATATCGCAACACCCGAGACCAATACGACGACGCATTATTTCTGGGTCAGCACCTACCCGTCGGACTCGATGACGCCGGAGCAGGAACAGACGATCTATGATCGCACGATGGAAGTGCTCGACGAGGACATCCGAATGATCGAGGGTCAGCAATCGCGACTTGACCCGAAGCGGTCGTTTGTCGATATCAACGAAGATGCCGGACAGATCCATACCCGCAATCTGCTGACCCGGCTGATTGCCGAAGAACAAAATTTTTAACCCAACGGAGAGACCCAGCAATGGACATCAAGCTTTACTACGCCCCGACCACCTGCGCGCTGGCGCCCTATATCACCCTCACCGAGGCCGGCGCCGATTTCGAGCCGGTGCGGCTTAATCTACGCAAGGGCGATCACAAGACGCCCGAATATCTCGCGATCAATCCCAAACACAAGGTGCCGATGCTGGAGGTCGAGGGCAAAAGGCTGACCGAGAACGTCGCCATTCATCAATGGGTCCATCGCACGTTCCCCAACGCCGGGATATTACCGGCCGATCCGTGGGACGAACTGAAAGCGGTCTCGATGCTGAGCTGGTGTTCGGGCGGCATCCATCCCTATCTCGCCCGTATCAACAACCCGCCGATGGTGTGCGACGCGCCGGGTGGCGAGGCCAGCATCGTCGCCAATGCACGGCACGGGATCGAGGAATGCTTCGGCATCGCCCATGATCTGCTCGAAGGGCAGGATTATTTCTTCGGCGACTTCACCGCACCGGATGCGCATTTCTTCTGGTGCTGCCGCCGCGCGACGCAGTTTGACATCGACCTCAGCCCGTTTGGCAATGTCGCCGCCCACTTTGAGCGCATGCAGACCCGCGCCAGCGTCCAGAAACTGCTCGCCTTCGAAAAAGAGGTGATGGCCGGGTTTGCCGCAGCGGCGTAAGTTCGGACCGCCCGTCGCCAAACAGAAAGGAGAAGGGCAATGACCCTATCTGTTGATGCCGTCTACAATGCCTACATAACGCTTTGTGCCGTCATGGTGGCCGCTGGAATTTTAGGGGGGGCTGGTCAATTTTCTTCTCGGAATTTCTGACTCTCCTGAACCAGATCCGGCGGATAAGGCAACTCTCGCAGGAAAACCGTCGGCAAACTGGTGGCGGGACCCGCGTTTTCACCGAAGTATAATTATGGGTATTGCGGCTTCGTTTGCAGTGCCCGTATTTCTTCAACTCGCGGCTATCGGGGTCGACGGCAATATCGTGACAACATTTCTCACAGCGGCAACGGCGGACACGGCAGAAGGCGCCGCTAAAGGGCTTAGTAGTCTCGCAATCATCATGGGCTTCTGCGTCCTGGCAGCAGTTTCTTCACGGACGTTTTTGAAAAACCTCTCCGACAAGCTTGCTCACGAGGCAAAAGCCGAAGCGAAGGATGCACGCACGGAAGCTCAGCATGCCGAGGAAACCGCCAAGCAGGCCGGAAAAAGCGCACATCGAAGGGCTGAAGCACTGGAAGAAATTATCAGCAAAAATCGGGAAGCCATGCCAGAGGAAGATCTGGACCCCGACGACCTGGCGGAAGAAAAGAACGTATCGGAGGCGGCATCCACTCAGCCCGAATCACGAGAAGGCATAAACCGGCAAGACTGGCAACTTACCGAGCTGGATCGGCAGATCCTGAGGGCGCTGGCCGCAAAACCCGCAACGAAGCGCTCGATCAAAGGCATCCGCACCGACCCCAACGTAACGGGAGCCCCGACCTACGCGACATGCCGCCAACGACTCTACAGAATGGCCGAAGCCGGTTATGTCGTCATGCTGGGTAAAGCTGAGGACGGTAAGCTCCCTCGGTGGAAACTGGCCGCAAATGGGTGGGCAATGGTCGATTAGAACTTTCTGAAACACGCCCCGTGCCCTGCTACCCCCATACCACGGGCCTACCACTCCTGTGACCTTCCGCAGACCGGACATAAAACGGACTTTCGATGATTTGTAGTGCCGAACTTGCGGGCTTCATGGGAATGACACCGGCCTTTACCGCCGGCGACACCGGGTTACTGAACGCGATCTAGGTGGCCACCTCCGCCTGCGTTTCTCTTTTCACCTTACCGGCGACGGCGCCACATCGAGTCGCGCGACGATCCCTTCGAGGCCCGGCTTTGCGGCTGGATAATACTCCAGCACCAGCGGGTCGTGGCCGGGGATGATGTGGTCGGGTGAGCTGGCCAGCCGGTTGAGGGTTTCATAGCCGGCGACCATCTCGCCCACGTCGAACACGATGGGGAACGGTCTGGTCTGCCGCATATTGGCGTAGAAATGCGCCGCGTCACTGGCCAGCACCACCCAGCCGCGTCTGGTCCACACCCGTGTGACCTGCAGCCCCATGGTGTGGCCGCCGACACGGTGCAGGGTAATGCCGGGCGCGAGCTCTTCATCGCCGTCATGGAACCGGACCCGTCCGGCGTAAACCCGGCGCACCATGGCGACCACGTCTTCCGGCGAGAACGAATGGTTGATCGCGCCATGGCACATATGACGCCCGGTACAGAACGCCATTTCGCGGTCCTG
>JBLHKG010000138.1:0-5991 GCA_047619835.1 Alphaproteobacteria bacterium | reverse complement strand
CCAACGGTGCTTTATATTCTGGCGCTTTATGCGGTCTGGGCGCTCGACATTGAGGACGGGTTTGAGTTCCTGCTGCAGGGAACGTTGATGACCATCGCGATTCTGATTTTCGCCAAGCTGGCGATGGTAGGGGTGTGCCGCATCGCCCGGCATGTTTTCTCGCTAAAACCGGAGGTTCGGCAACGATATCCCGGGCTGGAAAAGCGCGCCAATCGCTATGTTCCAATTTTAGAGCGCGGCGCCGGGGTGGTCATCGGGCTCATCGCCACGTTTTCCATATTGGAGGCCTGGGGGATCGATTCCTTCGCCTGGGTGGCGACGCCGTTTGGCCAGCGCGTCACCGGCAGCCTGATTACTGTCGCGTTGCTGCTGGTCGTCGCTGTCGTTGTGTGGGAGCTGATCAATGCGACGGTCGAGCGCTATTTATCGCGGGATGGGGGGCGGGTATCGGCACGCGCCAGAACGTTGCTGCCGCTCCTCCGGACGGTCCTGCTGGTGGTGCTGGTGACGCTTGTCGTGATGGTGTCGCTGTCCGAGCTGGGCCTCAATATAGGGCCGTTGCTGGCCGGAGCTGGCGTTATCGGGCTTGCCATCGGATTCGGCGCCCAGACCTTGGTGAAGGACATCATCACCGGCCTGTTTATCCTGATTGAAGACCACATTGCGGTGGGCGACGTGGTCAAGGTTGGCACCCATGCCGGCGTGGTCGAGACCCTGTCGCTGCGGACCATAAAGCTTCGTGATGTCGCCGGCGTGGTGCATGTCGTGCCGTTCAGCGAAGTCACCACACTTGAAAACATGACCAAGGATTTCTCGCGCTATGTGTTTGAGGTGGGTGTCGCCTATCGTGAGGACACGGATCACGTGGTTGAGGTGCTTGCGGCTCTTGGCGAAGAACTCAGGGCCGATCCGGTCTATGGACCGGATATTCTTGAGCCGTTTGAAGTCCTTGGAGTAGACAGCTTTGGCGACAACGCAGTGGTCATCAAGGCGCGGATTACCACCCGACCGATCAAGCAATGGGGCATCGGGCGGGAATTCAACCGCCGCATGAAGAAGCGGTTTGACGAGCTTGGAATCGAGATGCCCTTCCCGCACCGCACCATCTATTTTGGCGAGGATAAATCTGGTAATGCGCCGCCGGCCCGGATCGTGACCGGCGACAGCGATCGCCAACCGGTCACGGCGGCGTCCCCGTCGGCGGCACGACGTACGTCGTCAGCTGCCGTGCCTGAAAGCGGAGGGGTTGATGCGCCCGATAGTGATTAGCGGCGGGGATCTGGCCCGCCGATTTAAGGAGTTGAAATGACGGTACGCGCGCCCCGCGAAATCGGGGTCGTCAACTGGATGGGTCTCCGGACCCATACCGAAAAGGAAATCCGGCGGTTTCTGAAGGTTGGGCTTCAGACTTTGCTGGCGCCGGTTGTGACGACTCTGCTGTTTCTCGCGATCTTCAGCCTTGCGCTTGGCCGGTCGGTGCAGGTGATTGGCGGTGTTCCCTTTGTCGAATTTCTGGCGCCCGGGCTGATCATCATGGCGGTGATCCAGAATTCTTATGCCAATACCGTCAGCTCGATGATGATGTCGAAGATCCAGGGTAATATTGTCGATGTCATGATGCCGCCGATTACGCCTGCTGAATTTGTGATCGGATTTATGATGGGCGGGCTGGTGCGCGGCATTCTCGTCGCGATCTGCGTCGGACTCGGCATGTGGATATTTGTGCCGCTCCGCATTTTCGATCCCGCGCTGGTGATTTTTCACGCCATTGCGGCGGCGTCCCTGTTGTCGATGATCGGGCTGGTGACCGCCATTATCGCCGAGAAATTCGATCATCAGGCATCCGTCAGCAATTTCATTATCACGCCGCTCTCGTTTCTGTCCGGTACCTTCTATTCGATCGAGCGGTTGCCGCCGTTCTGGCATGATTTTGCCATGATGAATCCGTTTTTTTATATGATCGACGGCTTTCGCTATGGTTTTATCGGCCATGCCGATGCCCCGCTCAGCACTGGCGTCTTGGTGATGTTGGGGCTTAATATTGCGCTATGGATCGTGTGTCACCGGATGGTGGCGTCCGGCTACAAGCTGAAGAGTTGAGACCATCGATATGAACAGCACCGACGTAATCGATATTGAGAAGACGGCGCCGGCGCTGGGTGCGCGGGTCACCGGGATTGATTTACACCGGCCGATTGACCCGAGCACCGCGCAGATACTTCGGGATGCCTTCGTGGAGCACGCGGTTCTCTGTCTTCCGGACCAGAAAATTACGCCGACGGATCACGTCGCCTTTGCGCGATTGTTTGGGCGGGTAGATGCCGACGCAAAGCGTCTGCAGGACAATCCGAACGAAGTCCGGTCGAAGCGCGGCGTGATGCTGGTCAGCAATATTCGGAAAGACGGGGTGCCGATCGGCGTGCTGCCGGAAGGCGAGATGCAGTTCCATTCCGATGGCGCCCATCGGGAGAAGCCCTATCGGGCGACGACGTTGTTCGCCATTAAAGTTCCATCGCGCGGTGGCAATACTCTTTTTGCCTCTCTGGCCGCTGCATTCGAGTCTTTGCCCACCGAAATGCAGGAAAGGCTTTCCGGCCTCAGCGCCAATCATGTGTTCAACTACAACAAGACGACCCGCGAAGAGATGCGGGACGATGCTCCGGTGGTGGTCCACCCGCTGGTGGGCCAGCATCCCGATACAGGTCGTCGCTCGCTCTATCTGAGCCGGCTGATGACCCGCGATATTATCGGGATGAGCCAGCCCGAAAGCGACGAACTGCTCGAATTTCTGTTCGATCACTGTGAACGGCCAGAGATAGTCTATTCGCACCAATGGGCGCCTGGCGATCTGGTGATCTGGGACAATCGCTCCGTCAACCACGCACGTACCGACTTCCCGCCGGAGGAACCCCGCCTGCTGCGGCGCTATACGGTTTCGGAGCCCGATTAAGCCCGATCTGGTCGCCTGCTAGTGGTTGGCGCTGAGCCTCAATCGTTGACAATCCGGGGGCTGAGGCCTAATTCTCCCGGCTTTCGTCGGCCCGGAGAGTTGCCGTGACAAACGCGATTATGCCTAGCTACGCCCGTATCGACATCGCTTTCGAGCGGGGTGAGGGCGCTTATCTTTATACCGCTGACGGGCGGCGCTATCTCGACTTTGCCTCCGGTGTAGCGGTGAACGTCCTCGGCCATAGCCATCCTCATCTTGTGGAAACCCTGCAGGCGCAGGCCGGCAAGCTGTGGCACTGCTCGAACCTCTATCGAATCCCCGAACAGGAGCGGCTGGCAGAACGGCTGGTGGCCAACAGTTTTGCCGAGACCGCCTTTTTCTGTAACTCGGGCGCCGAAGCGGTTGAGGCAGGATTAAAGATCGTCCGCAAATATCACGCGGCCAACGGCGCACCTGAACGCTACCGCACAATCGTGTTCGACGGCAGTTTTCATGGACGCACCATCTCGACCATCTCGGCTGGCGCCAATGACGTGCATCGTGCCGGTTTTGGACCAATGCTGGACGGTTTTGACCGGGTAGCTTTCGGTAATTTGAACGAAGTACGCGGCGCTATCACCAACGAGACCGCGGCGATCCTGGTCGAACCGATTCAGGGTGAAGGCGGTGTCCGGCCAGCCGAAGCGGAATTTCTGAAAGGTCTGCGCGAGGCCTGCGACGAGTTCGGCCTGCTGCTGTTTTTCGACGAGGTACAGACCGGCATCGGTCGCACCGGGCAACTTTTCGGCTACCAGCATAGTGGCGTCACACCCGATGTGATGGCGCTCGCCAAAGGGCTGGGCGGCGGGTTTCCGATCGGTGCGTGCCTCGCTACCGAGGCGGCGGCTGTCGGCATCACCCCCGGAACGCATGGCAGCACCTTTGGCGGCAATCCGCTGGCGGCCTCTGTCGGCAATGCCGTACTCGATGTGTTGCTGGAAGACGGCTTTCTCGCACACGCTCGCAGTATGGGTGAATTGCTTTTCGCCCATATGGTCCGGCTGGGTGAAACCTATGCCGACATTATCGATGACGTGCGCGGCGCCGGGCTGATGATTGGCGTGAAATGCGTGCCCCCTGTGGGCGATATGGTTTCAGCCTGCCGGGAGGCGGGGCTGCTGACCGTGCCGGCGGGAGAAAACGTTATGCGTCTGCTGCCGCCGCTGGTGATCGAAGAAAGTCACGTCAAGGAAGCGGCGAAGATGGTGGAGGCGGCCTGTGAGGCGGTAGCCGCCAAATGAGTAAACCTTTAACCGCGGCGCCGCGGCATTTTATCGATCTCGACGCGATCCCCGCTGACGATTTGCGGCGGATTATCGATCTCGGCTGCGCGTTCCGCGATGGCAAGGGGCCAAAATCGCCGCTGGCGGGTAAAATGCTGGCGATGATTTTTGAAAAGCCCTCGACCCGGACCCGGGTGTCGTTCGAGGTCGGCATCAAACAGCTGGGCGGAGAAGCAATCGTGCTCAATCAGGCGGATATGCAAATCGGCAGGGGCGAAACGATTGCCGATACAGCGCGGGTTCTCAGCCGCTATGTCGATGCCGTAACACTGCGCACCAACGATCCCGACAAGCTCGATGAATTGGCACAGAACGCCACCATTCCGGTCATCAACGCGCTGTCCGACCGGTCGCACCCGTGCCAGCTGATGGCTGACATTATGACATTCGAACAGCATCGCGGACCGATCGCCGGTCGTGTGATTGCCTGGGTTGGCGATGGCAACAATATGGCGACGACCTGGATACAGGCGGCGGTGCGGTTCGGCTTCACGCTGCGTCTCGCCTGTCCTGCGGAACTGTCGCCGTCGCTGCGTGATGTCGATTGGGCGCGGGGTGAAGGCGCAACGATCGAGTTGACCGCCGATCCCCGTGTGGCTGTTGCCAATGCGGATTGCGTGGTGACTGATACCTGGGTCTCAATGGGCGATCAGCCCGGCGAGCGTCGTAATCGGCTGCTCACGCCGTTCCGGGTCGATGAAGAACTCATGAAATGCGCGGCGCCGGATGCCATCTTTATGCACTGCCTTCCGGCGCATCGCGGCGAGGAGGTCTCGACCGGGGTGCTCGACGGACCGCAATCGGTTGTCTGGGATGAGGCTGAAAACCGGCTCCATGCCCAGAAAGGCATCCTGCTCTGGTGCTTTGGTCAGTGAGCGACGGCGGTCGCGGGCTAAGGGACGATGACGGGACGGGAGAGGCGCTGGACGACCTGATCCTCCCCTTTCAGCTTGAAACTTATGCGGCATTGGGCCGACTGGTCCGGCTTGGGTCCGCCGTGCAGTCGGTGGTCGAGGCCCATGATTATCCGGATGCGGTATCGCATCTGCTGGCCGACGCGCTGGCGGTAGCCGGGCTGCTCTCCGGGATCCTGAAATTCGAGGGTGTGCTGACGGTCCAGACCAAAGGCGATGGACCGGTCAATATTCTGGTGGTCGATGTGACCAGCGATGGCGCGATGCGCGGCTATGCCCAATTCGATGCCGATGCCATTGCCCGGGCTGCAGAAAGTACCACCGGACCACAGCAAATGGTGCCGAAGTTCATCGGCAATGGCGTTATGGCGATCACGGTCGATCAGGGTGCCGATACGCAGCGCTACCAGGGGATCGTACCGCTTGAAGGGGCGACACTCGCCGATTGCGCCCATGACTATCTGCGCCAGTCGGCGCAGCTTGAAGCGGTGATCAAGCTGGCCTCCGAGCGTGTCCCGGGGCCCGATGGCCGACCGCGCTGGCGTTCCGGCGGGCTGCTGCTTCAGCGGATGGTGGAAAGCGGTACGCAGTGGCAATCCGGCGATCCGCGTGATCCCGACCTGGAAGAGGCATGGCGCCGCGCGGTCATTCTGTTGGGGAGCTGCACCTCGGCGGAACTGCTCGATCCGGCGCTTCATCCCAATGATTTGCTCTACCGGCTGTTTAACGAGGACGGCGTGAGGGTGTTTGAATCGTCTCCTTTGGTGATGCGCTGCCGGTGTTCGCGGGAACGCGTGGCGGGAGT
>JBLHKG010000137.1:0-6003 GCA_047619835.1 Alphaproteobacteria bacterium | reverse complement strand
TTCCGATTATCGGTGATCCCGATGAAGTGGCAGCGCAAATGAAGCGCTTGAGCGATTGTGGCATTGATGCGCTGGCGATGGGGTTTGCCAACTATCTCGATCATGTTCCGTATTTTGTACAGGAGGTTTTGCCGCGGCTTGAAAAGCTGGGTTTGCGGACAAGCTAATTTCGCAGGCCGAGCCGTTGCAGCCGGGGCAGGATTTCGTTTTCCAGCACCGGAAAATCGGCAATGTAATTGACCAGCCCGAGGGCGATGCCGTCGAGGCCGCAATCGCTCATCTGTTTGAACTCGGCGGCGACGTCATCGTATGAGCCGATCACGGGATAGGTGCCGACGCCGCTGATCAATCTCTCCTTGAGTGACTTGAGTGCTGCTAAAGGCGTGTCGCGGCCCTTTGTCCTAATCTCGGCGGCATGCTCCGCCGCTTCCCAATCGCCGGTCTCATAGACGATGTAATGATAATAATCCCTGGCCGCCTGTGTGGTCGGACCGGTAATGAGGTGCCCACTGGCATAGATGCCGACATTTTGATTGGCCGCCTCGCCCCGCAGGCTGGCAATCTCGCTGGGGAATTTTTCCGGCTCGATGATGGTGGTGAACAGGCAATCCGCATGGCGTGCGGCGAATTCCTTGCCGGCAACTGAATTGGCGGCGCTGACCAGAAGCGGACGGTCTCCGCCATAGGGTTTGGGCTTTAGGATCACGTCTTTGAGATTGAAATATTTTCCCGCGTGGTCGAACGGCTCATCCTCAGACCAGATGCGCTTGACGATGGAAATCCATTCCTCGGTATAGGCATAGCGCTCCTCATGCGGGCGCAGCTCGACCCCGAACATGGCGTGTTCACCGGCATTCCAGCCGGACACCATATTGAGCCCGAAACGACCGCGCCCGATATGGTCGGCGGTGACCATCTGTTTGGCGGCGAAGATCGGACTGATGAGCCCGACATGAACGGTGCCGAACGCTGAAATTTCTTTGGTTTCGGCAAGGAGACCCGACGCCCAGGTGAGGGTTTCGAAGGACGTTCCCTCGGTGTCGGTTTCGCCCTTGTAGCCATGCCATCGGCCGATCGGCAGGATGAATTCGAGACCAGCCTTATCCGCCAGATTCGCCGCTGCGACGTTGTTTTCCCAGGATGCTTCCCACCGCTCGGGCGCCTTGGTCATGGTCAGTCCACCCGAACAATTCATCCCGAACAGGCCGAGTTTGAATTTGTTGGGGCCGAACATTCTGGTTTCCGCGCGGCTCATGCCTGTTCCCTCAAAAAATTTAGATCGGGCGCATTAAATCACAGCCCTGCGCCGGTGGGGAGGTAACTTGTCTGGGTGATTTGACCCGTTTTGGCGTGCGGCGTAGAGTTTAACAAAGGCCGGTAAACGGTGCCCTGCGAAAAGAATAATGGGAGGCGTGTCATGGAATTAAACAGACTATCGGATGCCCTTGGGGCGGAAATCACCGGGATCGATGTCGCCAATTTGGCGGCAGACGAGGTCGTGGCTGTCACGGATGCGTTTCATGAGCATCAGGTAATCGTCTTCCGCGATCAGTCCCTGACCCCGGGTCAGCACATTTCGTTCAGCCGCCATTTCGGCGGTCATGAGATCCACATTTCCAAAAAATACCTGCTGGAAGATCGCCCGGAAATCCTGGTGCTGTCGAACCGCATGGCGAATGGTGAATATATCGGTGTCGAGAATGCCGGCGATTACTGGCACTCGGATCTCAGCTATATGGACAAGCCGAGCCTGGGCTCGCTGCTCTACGCGCTCGAGGTGCCGCCGGAGGGCGGCGATACCGAATGGGCCAATCAATACACCGCCTATGAGACTCTGCCCGAGGAAACAAAAATACGCATCGATGGGTTAAAGGCGCGTCACACCTTCAACCGGTTCCGCAATCCCCGGGTTCATGTTCCCGATCATGCAATGAAGGGTGCGAAGGAACGTTATGCGAAAATAAGCCCGGATGACGCGATCCACCCGATTGCCCGGACCCATCCGGTGACCGGGCGCAAGGCGCTCTATGTTTCGCCGCGCTTTACCATCGGCATCGAAGGGCTACCGGACGGCGACGCGCAGGAATTGCTTGAGGAACTGTTCGAGCATATGACGCGGCCCGAATTTATTTATCATCACCAATGGCGGCTTGGCGATCTGCTGTTCTGGGACAATCGTTGTCTCGTGCATCTGGCCTGTCGTGGCATCCCCGAAGGCCAGATACGCCATATGCACCGGACGACGGTTTCCGGCGATGTACCCTTTTAGGACTTTAAACGGAGAGGAAATACGATGAATGACACACCGGCGGCGACAGGCCGCGCGCCCGTTGTTAAGGCGAGTAAACCGCGCATTCGCCACACCATGCTACGGGTCAAGGATCTCGACAGGTCGGTCAAGTTCTATACCGAGGTGCTGGAGATGACCGTGATGCGGCGCAGCGACAATGAGGGCGGTAAATACACGGTCGTGTTCATCGGTTATGGCGACGAGCATGCCGATCCAATGATCGAGCTCACCTATAACTGGGGGCAGGATGACGGGTATGAGCCCGGAACCGGCTTTGGCCATATTGCCATCGGTGTACCCGATATTCGCGGCGTTTGTCGCCGGACGGAGGAGTTCGGTATGACCGTGCCGCGCCCACCCGGACCGCTGAAGCACACTGGCCCCGATGGACCGATGATTGCGTTTATTCGTGATCCGGACGGCTATTCCATCGAACTCGGTGAGCGCGCCTGATGGGACGACTTGAGGGCAGAGTCGCGATTGTAACCGGCGGCTCTCAGGGCATCGGCGCGGCTTATTGCAAACGTCTCGCGGAAGAAGGCGCAAAAATCGTCGTCGCAGATGTCGTTGATGGCTCAGGCGTTGTCGGGGTTATCAAGCAGGCTGGCGGCGAAGCCATCTTTGTCGAGACAGACGTTACCGATGAGGCGGCCAATGTGAACATGGTCGCGGAAACCATCGGCGCCTTCGGCAAGCTGGATATCCTGGTCGCCAATGCCGGGCTCTATACCCATCTCGAGCGAAAGAAGGCGACCGAGATCACGGTTGAGGAATGGGATCGGGTGCAGGCGGTCAACGTCAAAGGCGTCTGGCTGTCCGCCAAGGCGGCAATCCCGGAAATGCAGAAGCAGGGCTACGGCAAGATTATCAATATTGCCTCGTCGGTTTCCCTGAAGGGCGCGCCGTCGATCACCCATTACGGGGCGTCAAAGGCAGCGGTGTTCGGCATTACCCATTCGATGGCGGCCGAGTTCGGCGATGACGGCATCTGTATCAACGCCATCGCGCCGGGTCCGACCGAAACCGAAACCGGGATGGCGGTCGATACCGACGATATGCGCGCCCGCCGTCAGAAAAGCGCGCAAAGCCGGGCCATCAAGCGGACCGGCCAGCCGGAAGATGTCGTCGGGCTGTGCGTGTTTCTGGCATCGGCGGAAAGCGATTTCATGACCGGTCAGACGGTCGTCGTCGATGGCGGTGGGGTGATGTGGTGAAAGGACCGATCTAATGGGCAGACTCGACGGCAAGGTCGCGATTGTTACCGGCGGTGCGCGCAGCATTGGCGCCGCGTTTGCCAAGGGCATGGCGGCGGAAGGAGCCAAGATCGCCATTGCCGATATCTCATCTGCGGATGAGGTGCTGGGCATCATCAAGCAGGCGGGCGGCGAGGCGATGGCGATTGAAACCGACGTCACCGACGAAAAATCTTGCCAGAACATGGTGGCGGAGACCGTTGCGGCCTATGGCAAGCTCGATATTCTTGTCGCCAATGCCGGGCTATGGGTGCATCTGGAACGGCAGAGCGCGACCGAGATCGAGGTCGACACGTGGGACAGGGTGATGTCGGTCAATATCCGTGGTGTCTGGCTGTCGGCCAAGGCGGCCATCCCGGCGATGAAGGAGAACGGCTATGGCAAGATCATCAATCTGACTTCCGGGCGCGCCTTCAAGGGCGGTGTCGGGATGCTGCATTACGATGCCTCAAAGGGGGCGGTGATCTCGATGACCCGTTCATTGGCGCGTGAATGGGGCGATGCGGGGATCCGGGTCAATGCGATAGCACCCGGGGCAGTCGATACCGAAATCAGCGTGTCGCTCGCCGACGACGCGCAGCGTGCCCGGCGGGAGAAGCTGCCGCTGTCTCGCGCCATTAAACGCGCCGAAGATCCCGACGATCTGGTGGGGACCTGCCTCTATCTGGCATCGTCGGCGAGCGATTTCATGTCGGGCAATACCATCATCGTCGATGGCGGCGCCGAGTTCTGGTGAGGGAGACATAGATGGTCGATATTGACGATTACGCGCAAATTCCACCGCGGGCGCGGCTTGGGTTCATTATCCCGTCCTCCAACCGCATGGTGGAGCCGCAAATCCAGCATTACTGCCCGGAGGGCGTGGTGCCGCATTTCAACCGCATCGGCATGACCAATCGGCACAAGGCGCCGCTTGAGGTGCTGAAGCCGCGCATTGTCGAGGCGGCGGAGCTATTGGCGGATTCGAAGGTCGATGTCACGGTGCTGCAATGCACCGGGACCTCGATGAGCGGTGGCGTCGATCCGGAGAAAGAGATCATCCAGGCGATGGCCCAGGCTACGGGGCGGCCTGCAATTTCCACCGCATCGTCGCTGATGGCGGCGCTGGCGGCGGTAAACGCCAACCGCATCGTATTCGTTTCGGAATCGCCGGCGGATCATCATGCTTCGAAGGAAGCTTACTTACGCGAAGCCGGGCTCGATATCGCCGCCAGCAAGGGCATGGCGCTGCCGCGCAGCGATGTCTACTGCGTCACCCCGCCGGAATACTGGCTCGATTGCGTCGCGGAAATGCGGGATGATTCGGTGGACGCCTATTTCGTCAGCTGCGCCAACATTCATGCGACCTATGTCATCGACCAGCTTGAGGAACGGCTTGATCGTCCGGTGCTGACCAGTAATCAGGTGGCGCTCTGGTGCGCGCTGCGCACGGTAGGGATTGAGGACGATCTGCCGGCACTTGGTCGGCTGTTCAAACAGGGGCTGGTCATGCCGGCTGCCGCCAGCGCGGCGGAATAGCGTCAGGCGGCGAGGGGGCCGCCATTGACCTTGCAACGCCGCAGACGGCGTGCCTCGCTGCGCTCAAAATGGGTGCGGGCGTGGGTGCAGGACAGATTGTCCCAGATGATGAAATCGCCCGGTTTCCACGCATGTTCGTAGATGAATTGCCGCTGTTCGAAATGCTCGAACACGGCATTGAGGATGCGCGCCGATTCTGAATCGTCGAGCCCTTCGAGACGGCAACTCATCAGCCGGTTAACAAAGATGGCTTTTCGGCCCGTTGCCGGATGGATCGCCACCGCGGGGTTCCATGCGTGTTCGATATTCTCCAGATTGGCCAGATCAGGCACCTCATCCACGGCGTAATCATAGACATTGAGCGATTTTCGTCCCTCTAGCGTCTGTTTCAGCTCATCGGGGAGCGTCTCCCAGGCCAGCCGCATATTGGCCCACATCGTGTTTCCGCCGCGAGCCGGCACATCGATGGCGTAGAGCATGGTGTAGAGGTCAGGGGCGGGCGTGTAACAGGTGTCGTGGTGAAACCACATTTCGCCATCGGGGATGACGCCAATCGGCTCGCCTGCCTCATTCCGGATATTGCTCACGTAAGCGATCCCCGGCACCTCCCGCGATGAATCGGGGATGACATAATCATCCGGCATTTCGCGGATTCTGACCGGCCCAAGCGCCCGGGCGAAGTTGAGCTGCTCTTCCGGGCTGAATGTCTGGTCAGGGAAATACAGAACAATATGCTCATGCAGCGCATCACGGATATTCGCGGCTGTCGCGGCGTCCAGCGGTTGCGAAAGATCGATCCCGTCGATTCGGGCGCCTAGGGGGGCGTCTAGTTTGTTGGTTTTAAATCTCATGGCGCAATTCTTCCCCTGTTGTGACGTTCACGCAACCCGCTTCCCTTGGCCTGACGCCTTGGCTGCGCTATAGCTTGACCATATTTCATTT
>JBLHKG010000136.1:0-6046 GCA_047619835.1 Alphaproteobacteria bacterium | reverse complement strand
GCGTCAAGATTCAGGGCCGCCTGAAGACGCTGATCCGCCAATATTAGGCGGCGGGTTTACTTGCGGCGGCGGGATCGGGGATAAATCTGCCACGGACGCGTTCCCGCCTCCGCGCCGACGCTTCTGACTTCCATCTTATCGGCGCCAAAAAAGATTGCGTGCGGGCCATTCCGCCAGAGGTCAAACCGGTCGACCAGAATCTGCGGCCCTGGGCAGCGCAGGCGTTTTACCGGTGAACGGCTGATCAAAATATCAGCCTTGGGACAGTCATCCGACAGTGCGGCGCTTTCCTTTACCAGTGCGATTATCCGGCCATTTATCCGGTAAATACATCCGATGCTGTCGCATCGAAGCCCGGCTACATCGGTTGGTTTAGGCCCTTTCATCGTTGCATCGAGGCCCGAACGCCGCCGCCATGTTTCGACGGCGAACCCACGGCCGCCAAAGGGCAGGACAAGTTCGCCGCTCGTGGTCCGCAGCCCGGCCATGCGTCCATCAACCGACAAAAACAGGTCGGGCGGGTTGGCAGATGTCCAACCGACCAGCCCGATCAAAATCGCTACAACCCCGGCATGGCGCCACACCTTACGCCACAGACACAACCACAATCCGCCGAACGCAATCAGCCCCATTGTCCAGACAGGCACTGCTGGTATCAGCGTTATAGAGCCTGGCAATCCCTGTACGGAGCCGGCAACGGCAAGTACGGCCTCAATGCCCCACCCCATCGCGGCAAGCGGCCATTCCTCGAGGCCGAACGGCATCATTACAAACGAAATCAGGGCAAGCGGCATGATCCACAGCGCCGCCAACGGCACCGCTACCAGATTAGCAAGGACGCCAAGAAGCGCGAGCCTATTAAAGTGGAAAACCGCGAAGGGTGCGGTCGCCAGGGAAGCTATCAGAGTCGTCGCCAGAACCCCGCTGAGATAACGCACGCCCCGCGCCATCGGCAGGCGCCGCTCGCCTCGCGCAAAATTCCGGGCGGTGATGGCTTCATAAAACGCGACCAGTGCCGTGACCGCAGCGAAAGACATCTGGAAGCTGACACTCATCAGGCTTTCGGGCGCGAGAAGCAGGATCGCAGCGGCAGCCCAGGCAACCAGATTCATCGATATGGCGCTGCGGTCAATCAGCACCGCCAACAGCACAAGCGACAGCATCAGGAATGCCCGCTGCGTCGGCAATGTCATCCCTGATATCAGGAGGTAGGCCAGACAGCCGAAAAATGCGACGATTGCGGCCCATTTCTTGATCGGCCAATGCAGCGCCGCGTGCTCCCATGTTGCAAATCCCAATCGGACCGCAAAGAAAATAAAGCCGCCAATCAGACCAATATGCAGCCCGGAAATAGCCAGCAGATGAGCGAGCCCTGAATCCCGCATCGCCGCCAGTGTTTCCTCGGGTATTGCCCCGCGTTCGCCGGTCATCAGCGCAGCGGCGATGGCGCCGGCGGTTCCGGGCAGAGCTTGGAGAATTTTCTGCGTCAGATCATGGCGAAGCCGTGCAATGAACAGTTCGATTCCACCTGCCTCCCCCGACTCGATGATTTCCGGGGAACTCACCACATACCCGACGGCGCCGAGGCGCTGAAAATAAGCCCTTCTGGCAAAATCGAAGGCGCCCGGCGCGGCAGGCCCGGCCGGCGGATAAAGCACGGCGCGCAGACGCACCCTGTCCCCCGGCCCCAGCGCCACATTACGCTGAGAAACGCGGAGGCGAATACGATCGGGTGTCCGGTCCGCGCCGAGCTGACCGATCTTGAGAGAATCCACCGTGATACGGCGGACCTTTTCACGCGGTTCTACCCGAAGGATGCGGCCTTCGATCAAAACCGGTCCAATTTTGCGTTCGAGAACCGGCGCGTCGAGGCTCCAGGTGCGTAGCTGTGCCGCCGCGAACCCCAACGACGTAAACATCAGACAGAACAGCAAGAGCGGCAGCAGGGGACGAGATCTCAAAAATATGACCAACGCGCCGCACAGCAACATAGCGGAGGGCCCTATCCACATGGCCGGTTCATCATCGAGCTGGAAATAAACCGCAATTCCCATCCCGAGCATGACGGGCAGCCACAACCCCCAGCGACTGCGTTCCCCTGCGAAGGTTTCAGCAAGCGAGAGCGCGACTCCGCTCCATACGCCACCGTATGGCCGTTGCACCCGACCATCTGCTGTCTTGAGCGCTATCCCCATGGACGCTCACTCTACCGAAATGGTATCAGGATGCACAATCACTTCCCTTTTTAGCAGGATTGCATCCGCCATGACCGTTGTGACACGCTTTGCACCCTCGCCCACCGGATTTCTGCATATCGGCGGCGCGCGAACAGCGCTTTTTAACTGGCTGTATGCCCGTCATCACGGCGGTAAATACCTGCTGCGGATTGAGGATACCGATCGCAAGCGGTCTACCCAGGAAGCGATCGACGCGATATTGGAGGGTCTTGATTGGCTGGGCCTCTCGGCAGACGAACCGCCGGTATTCCAGTCGGCGCGCCAGCAGCGCCATAGCCAGGTCGCGCTGGAATTGCTGGAATCCGGCAATGCCTATCATTGCTATTGCAGTCCGGAAGAGCTGGCGGAAATGCGCGAGACCGCCCGAGCCGAGGGGCGGACAGTGCTGTATGATGGGCGCTGGCGTGATCGCGATCCCTCCGAGGCGCCCGCCGGTGTCCCTCCAGTGGTTCGCCTCAAGGCGCCGCGAGATGGCGAAACCGTGATTGAGGACTCCATTCAGGGTGACGTGCGGGTGGCCAATTCGCAGCTCGATGACATCATATTGTTGCGAGCCGATGGCACCCCCACCTATATGCTCTCGGTGGTGGTCGACGATCACGACATGGGCATCACCCATGTCATCCGCGGCGACGATCACCTGACCAACGCCTTCCGGCAGATCAATATCTACCGCGCGATAGGATGGGATAACCCGGTATTTGCTCATATGCCGCTCACCCATGGCGCCGATGGCGCCAAACTATCAAAACGTCACGGCGCGCTGGGGATCGATGCTTATCGCGATATGGGCTATTTGCCAGAGGCTCTGCTCAACTATCTGATGCGGCTCGGCTGGAGCCATGGCGACGATGAAATTTTTCCAATCGAGAAGGCCATCGAATGGTTCGATCTTCCCGATGTGAACAAGGGCGCTGCCCGGCTGGATTTTGACAAGCTTGCCGCCGTCAACAGCCACTATATCCGTGAATCTGACAATCAACGCCTGCTTGAGCTCGCGTTGCCCGGGCTGGAAGAAAAACTCGGAAAGCCGGTGAATGACGACGAAAAAAAGCGCCTGATTATCGGGCTTGATGGATTAAAGCCACGAGCCAAAACCATCAATGAACTCGTTGATAATGCACTATTTTATGTTCTTCCAAGGCCGCTAAATCTGGATCAGAAAGCAGATAAAATTCTGACCGATGAGGCGCGGACATTGCTCGCGGCGCTGCAGGTAAATTTACACAATATTGGTGATTGGAATGCACAATCCGTGGAAGACAGTGTTCGTGCCCTCGCTGACGCCAGGGAACTCAAACTGGGTCAGATTGCCCAACCGCTCCGCGCCGCACTGTGCGGCAGTACGGTCTCACCCGGCATCTTCGAGGTCGCCGCGGCTCTTGGCCGCGATGAAACATTGGGCCGGCTCGAAGATATCGTTGGCGGCCCATCATAGAAATTTGATTCGCCGGTGCATATCCGCTAGTTTGCCGCCACATAACGCAACCAAGACCGACCGGCATTCGCCGGAAATCACCGGTTACAGGGGAAGGAAACCGTATGAGCCAAGACAGCTCGGCAGCGGCCAAAGGAAGCAATTCTAACGTAACCATCACAGACAATGTCACCGGCAAGGAAGCTACTTTTCCGGTCATGACCGGGACCGACGGGCCCGGCGTTATCGACATTCGCCGTCTTTATGCTGAGACCGGCTATTTCACCTATGACCCAGGGTTTGTCGCGACAGGCAGCTGCGAATCGAAAATCACCTATATCGATGGTGACAACGGAATTTTGCTCCATCGCGGTTATCCCATCGATCAGCTTGCAGAAAATTCCGATTTTCTCGAAGTCTGCTATCTCCTGCTTTATGGCGAGCTGCCAAATAGTGGGCAGAAGGTAAAATTCGACCACGACATCACCTACCACACCATGCTGCACGAGCAGATGGCCAACTTCTTCCGCGGCTTTCGCCGGGATGCCCATCCGATGGCCATCATGTGTGGTGTCGTCGGTGCAATGGCGGCGTTCTATCATGACAGCACCGATATCTCTGACCCGCACCAGCGCATGGTCGCGTCATACCGCATGATCGCGAAGATGCCGACAATTGCCGGATGGGCCTATAAATACTCGATCGGCCAGCCGTTCATTTATCCCAGCAACAAGCTCGGGTTTGCCGAGAATTTCCTCCACATGCTGTTTGGTACGCCGTGCGAGGAATACCACGTCAATCCCATCGTCGCCAAAGCGATGGATCGAATACTCATTTTGCACGCCGACCACGAACAGAATGCATCGACATCGACGGTTCGTCTGGCCGGATCGAGTGGCGCCAATCCGTTCGCCTGCATTTCCGCCGGTATAGCGAGCCTGTGGGGTCCGGCGCATGGCGGGGCCAACGAAGCGGTTCTCAACATGCTCGCTGAGATCGGCAACAAATCAAACATCAATGAATTCATTAAAAAGGCAAAGGATCCAGATGATCCGTTCCGCCTGATGGGCTTTGGTCACCGGGTTTACAAGAACTTCGACCCCCGCGCCAAAATCATGCGGGAGACCTGCCATTCAGTGCTGGATGAGTTGGGAATAGAGAATGAACCCCTGCTTGAACTCGCCATGGAACTCGAAAGGATCGCGTTGGAGGACGAGTATTTCGTTGCCCGCAAGCTTTATCCGAATGTCGATTTCTATTCGGGCATTATCTTCCAGGCGCTCGGTATCCCGACCAGCATGTTCACCGTGTTGTTTGCGGTTGCTCGCACCGTTGGCTGGGTCGCCCAGTGGAACGAAATGATCGAAGACCCCAATCAGAAAATTGGGCGGCCTCGTCAGCTTTATACCGGCGCGGCTCTCCGCGACTACACTCCCATCGGTACGCGAAGCTGAGGGACGTAGAATAGATCAAGGAAAAGGGCGCTCAGTGAGCGCCCTTTCTCTTTCACGCTAAACGCCGATCACGCCGAGAACATATTCAGCAGCCGCATCGCTTGGCTTTTTGTTGCCATTCACCAGCTTCGCGACAGCTTCCTCATAGGCCGCGACCTGTCCCGCACGGGCCTCTGCATCGTTCAAGAGACGATCAACCGCCTCAGCCAGAAGATCGCTTCGACAATCACCCTGCAGGAACTCAGGAACAGCGCGCCGCCCTAGCAACAGATTTACCAGATTGACGAACTCTACCTTTATGAGCCCCTTGAGAATGAGGTAGCTCAGCGGATGGATACGATACGCTATTACACTCGGCGTTTTTGCCATCGCGAGTTCCAGCGCGACCGTCCCGGATGCCGCCAGCGCGCAATCGGATGCCACCATCGCCGCGTATCGTTCTTGTTCGGTCTCCACGACGATGACCGGCAAAGACCATCCCGCGGTTTTAGCCCGGATCAATTCCGCGAGGCCGGGAATGGTCGGCACAACGATCGAAAGACCGGAATGGCGTCGCCGAAGAATATCGACGGCCCCACTGAAGGCCTCAAAATGACGAGTGACCTCACCCACCCGGCTTCCGGGAAGGACACAGAGCAGCGGCGTCCCCGCTGAAATCCCCCTGTTTTCCCTGAACGCGGCGCCATCCGCCTTATCGATCCCGGCCTCGACAACGGAATGCCCAACAAAACTTGTCTTCAGGCCCTCGCGTTCAAAATAAGGCGGCTCAAAGGGCAAAAGGGCCATCAGATGGTCGAAAACACGGGCGTATTTATGAACCCTGCCCGGTCGCCATGCCCACACGCTCGGCGCAACATAGTGAATTTTCCGGACCGGAAAGTCACCGAGCCGTTTGAGGATGCCGAAACAAAACGCCGGCGCATCGATGGTCACCACCA
>JBLHKG010000135.1:0-6048 GCA_047619835.1 Alphaproteobacteria bacterium | reverse complement strand
TGGCTCGACAGCTCAACGAACGACCCCGAAAAACGCTAGACTATGAAACACCGGCAGAACGATTCTACGCATGTGTTGCGGCGACCGGTTGAGATCACAACCCTAAGCAGACCTTTTGCAACGCAAAATAATGGCCCCGAAGGATTCTTCGTGATTCTGATCTACGGAAGATCATGATAACGATTTGTTAACCAATATTACCCCAGACTTAAGAGAGCTTAATCTTGATCCGAGTAGAGGAGAGGCGACCGCCGCGAACAACTCGCGCATTTCCGGAGAGCGGACGTTCGTGCGCCGACTTCTGCATTTGTCGGGTGGAGGGAACGATAATTTTGGAGGGAACCCATTACCCAAGAGGTTAAATTGGCTTGTAATGGGATGGATTAGAAGCCTTCAGGAGAATAGTCGAAAAAATAAAACGGAGAACTAATGCTCTTATCCCGTCGTCGCCTTTTTTTATATGGACTTGTTCTGGTAGGCCTGATTTGCGTCGTTTGGTACGTCGCCTATTCGATAGTTGTGCACGAAGAAAACCAGACGACAGCATCCGCCGGGAATCAGGCAAGGCAACTCTCCGGCTTCTTCGAGGAGCACACAAAAAGAATTTTTCGCTACAGCGACAACTATACAAAATCAGTTCGCTCGGCCTATGCCAAGGGATCGATCAAAGCTGTCCGGGAACTCATCCAGACTGTGCCCCCGGATTACAATATTGTTTCACACGCCACGGTCATAGACGAAAACGGTACGCCGCTTCTGGTGTCCGGCCATAAAATCAGGCCGGGCACCTCGGCAAAGGATCGTGACTATTTCAAGTTTCACAAAAATAACGATAAGGATGAAGTGTTCATTTCCCTGCCGTTACGTGGTCGCAATTCTCAAATTCTAACACTCCGTATCGCAAGGCGGATAACCTTACCCGATGGCAGGTTCGGCGGCGTGGTCTTCTCCGCTGTTAAAATTGGCCCCATCACCGAATTTTTTAAAGCCCTGAATTTAGGAGAACAGAGTTCGGCGACTCTGGTTGGAACCGACAAAAAGATCCGGGCCAGGTCCTCCTATGGCCGCCTGGGGCCAGGGCAGGATATTAGCGGCTCTCGCATATGGCGGGAGTTGGCCCAAACCCGAACGGGACTCTACAAGCAAACGAGCGTCGTGGACGGAATTACGCGCTTTTATGCTTATCGAAAACTTGCGGAATATCCTCTTGTCGTCGCAATTGGTGTTTCTTTGTTTGATATTTCGGAGCCTGTTGGCCGATTTAGATTTATTTCTTACCTGATGGCATCCTTAGCTACGCTGCTGATAATTGTTTCATATTTCTTTGTAATCAATCAACTCTCGAACCGGATGAGATTGGAAGCCGATATTGAAAAACGCAAGAATACGGAAATAGCCTTGCGTGAGAGCGAGATGCACTTTCGCGACCTGATCGAAGGATCGGATTTTGGAATACGGATCGAACGTCCGGGAGGCAAGCGACTGTTCGCAAACAATAAGTGCGTCAAGATGTTCGGATATGAAAGCGCCGAAGAATACATGGCGGCGCTTTCCGTACCCGGTACGATGGTTGCTCAGCATGACCGGAAGAGGATGCTGAAGAATCGAAAAGCACGCAAACAGCTCGATGACGCCTTAAACGTATACCAATACGACGCTTTACGAAAAGACGGAGAGGTCATCCCGGTTGAGGTGTTTACCCAGGAGATAGTTTGGAACAATGAGCCCGCGCTCCAAAGGACCTTTGTCGACCTGACCGAACGCAAGCGAGCCGAGAAGGCACACCTTGAAAGCGAGGAACGTCTCAGGGCGTTCATCGATCACAGCCCGTCGCTGATTTATCTCAAGGATACGGAATCACGAATTCTGATGATCAACAAAGCCTACCAGCAACATTATGGAGTTAGCCAGGACGACGCCTTCGGCAGCGAAGGATACGAATGGCAGGAGCGAACGAACGTCGATAAATTGAAAGAACAAGATCAGAAGGTCATATTAAATGGAGAGCCAATAGAAACGGAGATCAATCGAAAAGACGCCACCGGCAACACGACCATCTTACAGTCGATCAAGTTCTCTGTGCGCGATTCGGACGGAAATATTGTTGGAATCGGCGGTATCGGGTCTGACGTCACCGAACAGCGCAACGCGGCGGAAGTGGTGCGTGAGAGCGAGGCGCGGTTCCGCGACCTGATTGAATCATCGGTTCTCGGAACCAGTATCGCCGACCAAAATGGCCGGCGCATCTTCGCCAATCAGGCGATGGCCAAACTGATGGGCTACGACATGGCGGACGAAATCATCGCCCTGGACCGCGGTGAAATAATCGCCCCGCATGATATGGCGAGGACCCGCGCCCATTGGACCGCGATGCAGCGGGGAGAGGACGTACCGCCGCACTACGAAATCGAAATCATCCACCGGGACGGTCGTTTTATTCCGGTGCAATGCTTCTGCCGCCAAATAGTGTGGGAAGGCGTGGATGCCATCCAGCGCATCTACATCGATCTGACTGAGCGCAAACGCGCCGAGAAGGCATTATTTGAAAGCGAAGAAAAGCTCCGTAAGGCCTTTGAAAACACCGGCATCGGCATGTCGATTAGGAACACAAAGGACCGAACAATCCTATGTAACGATGCGCTTTGCCAAATACTTGGTTACTCGCAAGAGGAACTCGAGGCATTGCACCTAAACGACATCACGTATCCAGATGACCGGGAAGAAACCCAGAAAACGCGTGGAAAACTCATAAGCGGAGAGATCGATTCCTACCAGGTCACTAAACGACTGCTCCGCAAGGATGGCGAGCCGATCTGGCTCAACAATGATTTGTCCACCATTCGCGACGATGACGGCAGAATAATTTTTACCATAAACCTCTTTCACGATCTTACAGAGTCGCGGAAAGGCGAGGAAATACTTCACCGTGCCAGACTCGCTGCCGAAGCCGCCAACCGATCTAAATCAGAGTTTCTGGCTAACATGAGCCATGAACTGAGAACGCCGTTGAATGCGATAATTGGCTTCTCGGAAACAATGAAACGACAAATATTTGGTCCCTTGGACAATCCGAAATACGTCGAATACGTGGCTGACATCCATCAGGCCGGCAACCACCTGCTGGACCTCATTAACGATATTCTGGATCTATCGAAGATAGAGGCCGGTGAGGTCGAACTTGACGAGAACGTTATAAACGTTTCCGAAATTGTCGCATCCAGTATGCTGTTGGTGAACGAGCGCGCCGAGAACGGCGGCGTGAAACTGACCGTGAATACGCCGGACGCTCTCGAACCTTTCTACGCCGACGAGCGGGCGCTCAAACAGATACTGATCAATCTCCTGTCGAATGCGATCAAGTTCACGCCGTCTGGCGGCGAGGTCACTGTAAATGTCTGGTCGGGTCCGGATACTGGCTACAACTTCCAGATTGTTGATACTGGGGTTGGGATGGCTCTCGAAGACATCCCAATTGCACTCGCTCCGTTCAAGCAACTCGACGGGGCGATCAACCGCAAATTTGAAGGGACGGGTCTCGGCTTGTCTCTAACCAAAACCCTTGTCGAAATGCATGGCGGATCGTTGGACATTCAAAGCGAATTAGGCATCGGCACGACAATTACCGTACGGTTTCCGCCAGAACGAATTGTGTCGGTGGCGGCCACTGGCACCTGATCAAAATTAGGTTTTCGGCGGTCCGCGAAAGGTCTGGTTATGGCTAGGAGCGGCTGTTCGGCCCACGAAAAATCACTTCCGCTTAGCCCTCAACAGCAGACATATAGTCTGTACCATTAGGCGGCGAAACATAACCCGTTGGTGGTTTCCAAAATTCTGACTACGTGTCCCCCGCCTAATCCCGATGATAGGGATGGCCGGCGATAATTTGCTGCGCCCGGTAAAGCTGTTCGAACAACAGCCCGCGAACCACGAAATGGGGCCAGGTCATGGCGCCAAAACACAGGACCAGCCGGGCGTGTTTGCACACCGCATCGCTTAAGCCATCCGCGCCGCCGATGGCAAAGGCGATGTCGCTCACGCCGTCGTCCTGCCAGTCGCTAATCTGCCGGGCAAACTGACGGCTTGTCGGTGATTTGCCGCGCTCGTCGAGTGCGACCAGTACAGCGCCGTCCGGTATGGCGGCGAGGATCAGCTCGCCTTCAGCGCGTTTGAGCGCATCGCCGTCGAGCCGTCTCTTTTCCTCAACCTCGCGGAGCGTCGCGTTCCAGGCGTTCAGGCGGCCCCTGAAATGATCGGATAGGGATTTTTCGGGTCCGGCGCGCAGCCGACCGACGGCGATGATCGTGATGCGCATGGGCTATGCCAAGATCGCACCAGGCCGCTCCCCCACCCGGCCACCCACCAGGATACTCGCACAGATCTTATTTGGGGGTGGTCGGGTGCGGGAGCGGCCTGGTTCAGTCATCGCGACCTTCATCCTTTAATTAGGCATTTCCGCATCGGTCAGATCGGCTTCCCACATTTTTTCGAGGCTGTAGAACTCGCGGACTTCGGGGCGGAACAGATGGACGATCACGTCGCCGGCATCGATCAGCACCCAGTCGCCCTGGCCCATCCCCTCGGGGCGAATGCCGTTAATCCCGGTTTTCTTCAGATGTTTTGACAGAAACTGCGCCATCGTCACGACCTGACGGGATGACCGACCGGAGGCGATCACCATGTAGTCGCCGATGGTCGATTTGCCTTTCAGATCGATAACGATTACGTCTTCCGCAAGATGATCGTCGAGAATTTTCTGGATCTCGGCGAGCAGGCCGTCGGGGGATAATGCTGTTGAATCTGCGGTTTCGATGAGATTGTCTGTCACCGGTCCTGAATCTCCTTAAAATTTCGGTAGACGCTCCTGGGCGTCATTAAATTTGTGCGGCAAGTTTGTGCGGCACGAAGTTTCGTTGCCGTCGCGGGGTGCAGCGGAATAGAAAAATACGTCCAGGCGGGCGGTTGGCGGTCGGCCAATTTCCGGGCATGCCTCGCTGCGGTTCGTTTGCTCGCAAAGCAACGCGCCGCCTCACCGGCACGCGCCTTCATAGAATAGGGCGCGCGGTCGAACACTGCAATCGAAACCATGCCGAACAGCGAGCGCCAGTTTTTCCATCGGGGGAACTCGGCAAGGATGTCGGCGCCCATGATCCAGACGAAGCGATTTTCCGGGAAGCAGGTCAGCAGCGCCTGCATTGTGTCAATTGTATAGCGTGTGCCTAGTCGTGCTTCGATATCGGTGACGACGATACGGGGGTCGCCGCCTGCGATTTTCCTTGCTGCGGCCAGCCGCTCCGCGAAGGGCGCCATGCCATCGGCTTGCTTCAGCGGATTTTGCGGTGAAACCACCCACCAGATTGCATCAAGTCCGAGACGGGCCAGCGCCTGGCGGCTGATATGGACATGACCTTCATGCGCCGGATTGAACGAGCCGCCGAGCAATCCGATGCGCATCGGTCCGCCGGCGAGCCCCGCTCGGGCAGATGTTCTGACAATCGGGCAGGGTCTGGTGGGGAGAGGGCTCAGGGCCGGACCTGCCCCGTTCCGTGCACAACATATTTGAACGTGGTGAGCTGTTCGACGCCGACCGGACCGCGCGCATGCAGCCGACCGGTCGAAATACCGATTTCCGCGCCCATGCCGAATTCTCCGCCATCGGCGAACTGGGTGGACGCGTTATGCAGGACAATCGCCGAATCAACTTTTGCCAGGAAATTTTTCGCTGTCGCCGCATCTCCGGTGATAATCGAATCCGTATGGTGCGAGCCGTGCCGGTTGATGTGGTCGATTGCCGCGTCGACGCCCTCAACCTGTTTTACCGAGATGATGGTGTCGAGATATTCGGTATCCCAGTCTTCCTCCGATGCTGCGGTAACCCGGGAATCGAGCGCACGCGTCGCGTCATCGCCGCGAATTTCGCAGCCGGCAGCCGAAAGACGTTCAATGATATCGGGCAGGATGGCCCCGGCGACGCTGCTGTCCACCAGCACGCTTTCCGCCGCACCGCAGATGCCGGGCCGGCGCATTTTGGCGTTGAATACCACCTCCGAC
>JBLHKG010000134.1:0-6058 GCA_047619835.1 Alphaproteobacteria bacterium | reverse complement strand
CCAGTCCCTTTTCAATATCATCGCCATAGGAAATCCCGACAACGACATCGACCCGCCGTGTCGGATTGCGCGACATGTTCTTGATCGACGCGTTGAGAAGTTGGCCATTGGGGATATAGACAAAAATCCCGTCTGGAGTCCGCAGGATCGTGGCGAACAGGCCTATCTCCTGGACCGAGCCGACCTGCCCGCCGGCATCGATGGTTTCATTGACCCGAAAGGGACGCAGAATCAGCAGCACCACACCGGCCGCGAAATGAGACAGCGTGCCCTGCAGGGCAAGACCGACCGCCAGACCGACCGTGCCAAGCACGGCAATGAGGCTGGTGGTCTGGATGCCGAATTTTGCAAGAACAGCGACGAGGACGAAGGCCAGAATGGCATAGCGCACGATATTGGCGATAAACGGCACCAGCGTGTCGTCAACGCCTTTAGCCTTGGTCAGGGCGCTTCGCGTCTTGTTGCCGACCCAGCCGGCAATGATCCAGCCAAAGATCAGGATCGCCAGGGCGCCGATGACGTCGAGGGAATAGGTGGTTACGAGCTCAATGATCCGCTGCGCCGCAGCCTCTGCGTCTTTTGTCATTCTATCCTCGATATTTATGCCGAATTGCGCACCCTATCCCCAAGCTCCGCCTGATCGCTGGCAGTAATGCTGGCAGTAATATTGACAACCGTTTCTGTCAACTCCGGAAAAAGCGGGTGACCTTTTGCTTATGGGGCGCGCTTTCGCTGTCGTTGAAGACGGCGAAAGCGCGCGACATTGCGGTTATGCTCGTCGAGCGTACGTGCAAATGCATGACCGCCCGACCCGTCAGCGACGAAATAGAGATCTTTGCCATCATCAGGCCGGAGCGCCGCCTCAATCGCGGCACGGCCGGGATTGGCGATCGGACCGGGCGGGAGGCCCTTTATCTGGTAGGTGTTGTAGGGCGACACCGTCGCAAGGTCAGCCCGCGTCAACTCCCTGCCAAGGGCGCCTGCGCCGCCAGCAACGGCATAAACTACCGTCGGATCAGACTGCAGCCGCATGCCCCGTTTGAGCCGGTTGTGAAAAACCGCTGAAATCCTGGCACGTTCCGCCGCAACCCCGGTTTCTTTTTCAATTACGGAGGCAAGAATGACAGCCTCCTGCGGTGTCGCTAACGTGATACTATGATCGCGCTGCCCCCACAGTCGGACGATCGCTTGCGCCATCTCCGCGCGCATCCGCGCAATTAACCCGGCGCGCATATCCCCCCAGGAATAGAAATAGGTCTCGGGAAGCAGCACGCCTTCCAGCACCGTGACACCGGACACTGTCCCGACCAGCCCCTCGGCGGCCTCAACCAGCGCTACAACTTGTTTTGTGGTCAGCCCCTCGGCGATTGTCAGCCGACGCAACACAGTCTTTCCAGACGCAATCAGGCGGGCCGCCTCGCGCATGCTGACAGCAGCTGGAAACGCGAACTCGCCCGCCTTGAGCCCACTCGCCAGACCGTCATAGCGCAATCCGAGACGAAAGATGACGGGATCGGCGATGACGCCCCGCCTGTGGAGAAGCTCCGCGATCTGGCGGACGCCACTGCCTTTTTCAATCACCAATTGGGAGGTGCTCGCCAACGCCCCCGGCGCCGTATAGCGGTCCTCGATATAGAAATAAGCCGCTGACGCAAGTACCGCGAGAATGATCGTGAGCGCGAGCGACAGGCGAGCCACGATCCGCACCACTGGCCTCAGGAATAGGCCTTGAAGATGAGTGTCGCGTTAGTCCCGCCAAAACCGAAGGAATTCGACATGACGGCGCGGATTGGGCGCTCTTTTGCCTGATGAGGCACAAGATCGATATCGCAGCCGTCGGACGGATTGTCCAGATTCAGAGTGGGCGGCGCGAGGCCGTTCTGAATGGCAAGGATGGAAAACACGGCCTCGACAGCGCCTGCAGCGCCGAGAAGATGCCCGATGGCGGATTTTGTCGATGACATGGACAGCGAATAAGCATGGTCCCCGAATATCTCTTTTACGGCGCGGAGCTCTATCTCATCGCCAAGCGGCGTCGAGGTGCCGTGAGCATTAATGTAATCAATGTCTTCCGGCACAATTTCGGCGCGCTTCAGCGCCATTGCCATGGCCCGCTTTGCCCCGCCGCCATTGGGATCCGGAGCGGTTATGTGATAGGCATCGCCTGACAGACCATAGCCAATGATTTCAGCATAAATTTTAGCGCCGCGCGCTTTCGCGTGCTCGAGCTCTTCGAGCACCAACACGCCAGCGCCTTCGCCCATGACAAAGCCGTCGCGATCCTTGTCCCAGGGGCGTGATCCCGCCTTGGGATTATCATTGAATTTATTGGCAAGCGCCCGCGCCGCGGCGAATCCAGCAATACCGATGCGGCAAATCGCCGCCTCCGCGCCCCCCGCAACCATGACATCCGCATCGTCGGACTGGATCAGCCGTACCGCATCGCCGATGGCATGGGCGCCGGTCGCGCAGGCCGTGGCGACGGCATGGTTGGGACCGGTCAAGCCGTAACGGATCGACACCTGCCCGGTGACCAGATTGATCAAAGTGGACGGGATAAAGAACGGCGATACCCGGCGCGGCCCCCGTTCGAACAGGGCCACCGACGCTTCGTAGATCCCGGGCAGTCCGCCAATGCCGGACCCGATCATCACGCCGGTCCGGGCGCGATCCTCTTCGCTTTCAGGTTTCCAGCCGGAATCCTCCACCGCCATGACCGAGGCGGCGATGCCGAAAATGATAAAATCATCGTTCTTGCGCTGCTCTTTTGGTTCGACCCACGCATCGGCATCAAACTCTCCCCGTCCGGTGCCGCGCGGCACCTGAGCTGCGATTTTGACAGGCAGATCCGACACGTCGAAAGACGAGACAATCTCAACCCCGCTTTCGCCCGCAATTAACCGGTCCCAGCTTTGCTGGACGCCGGCTGCAAGTGGCGATATCAGGCCCATGCCAGTGACGACGACGCGTTTCATCCCTCAACAACCGATCAATAGGAACCCAGCTGCCGCTGAAAAAGGCGGCAGCGTCGCAGATTTACCTGAACGATCAGATATTCGCGTCGATAAAGGTTATAGCGTCCTGAACAGTAAGAATTTTTTCCGCTGCATCATCCGGTATTTCGCAGCCGAATTCTTCCTCGAATGCCATCACCAGCTCAACCGTGTCCAGGCTATCCGCGCCCAGATCGTCGATAAAGCTCGCATTATCGACAACTTTGGCTTCCTCGACGCCAAGATGTTCGATGACGATTTTCTTGACGCGTTCCGCTGTATCACTCATCCCAGCTTTTCCCTCAATGAAGAATGTGTTTGTTAATTGGCGTCACACTGCGACAGTTATCAGGGTGACATTTATCAGGGTGACATTAATCAGGCTAACTTTATGTCGAATCAGGCTCCCGAAAACACCCCCGGAAACGAATCGTTCCATGTTCGACCACAGATCGGAAAAACATCCGGATTTCAGCCGATTTCCAATCTCAAACGGTCTATAACATGGCCATCCCTCCATTAACATGCAAAGTTTGACCGGTGACGTAACCCGCTTCATTGCTCGCAAGGAAGGTGACACAACCGGCGACGTCGTCTGGCTCGCCAAACCGTCCAGTCGGAATCCGAGCCATCAATCCCTGCTTCAGATCGTCACTGAGACCATCGGTCATGGCGGTCGCTATAAATCCCGGCGCCACGCAATTGACCGTTATGCCGCGCGTGGCAACCTCAATCGCAAGCGCTTTCGTCATGCCAGTAAGCCCAGCCTTGGAGGCGACATAGTTGGCCTGACCGGGATTTCCAACATGTCCCACTACGGAGGTGATGTTGATGATGCGGCCAAATCGCGCCCGCATCATGCCCCGCAATGCCGACCGTGCCAGACGAAATCCTGCTGTGAGATTGACGGCGATCACCGCATCCCAGTCTTCGTCCTTCATCCGCATTGCCAGACCGTCGCGGGTGAGCCCGGCATTGTTGACCAGCACATCGACCTTGCCCATCGCCGCCTCGGCCTCACCCATCAGCGCGCTGATCGCATCGCTGTCGGCAAGATCGGCAACCAGCACATGGGCACGATCACCTAGCTCCTCCGCCAGCGCCTTTAATGCATCGCCATCGCGACCGGTGAGGCCAACCGTCGCGCCCTGTGCATGAAGCGCCTTCGCGACAGCACCGCCGATGCCCCCGCTGGCGCCAGTAACCAGTGCGGCCCGTCCAGAAAGATCAAACATATTCGCCCTCCGCTCTAAAGCGTTTTCAGAAAAACTTCGACCCCCGCGGCGTCCGAAACCGAAACCGACGTGAGATCGCGATCAATGCGGCGTGTAAGCCCGGACAAAACCTTGCCCGAACCAATTTCGACCAGCGTATCGACGCCCGAATCCTTCATCGCAAGAACGCACTCCCGCCAACGCACGAGCCCGGTAACCTGCTCCACCAGCTGACGCATGATGGCTCCCGGTTCCTCTGTCCGCGCGGCCGTAACATTGGCCACCAGCGGCACCAACGGCGGTGCAAAATCGACTTTGGCAAGCGCTTCCTCCATCACCTCGGCTGCCGGCGCCATCAGAGCGCAGTGGAAAGGCGCGCTGACCTGCAGCAAAATCGCCCGGCGGGCGCCGAAATCCGGCGCCAGCTCGACGGCACGTTCGATCGCCGTCGCCGTGCCAGACAGTACGACCTGGTCCGGCCCGTTGTCATTGGCGGGCGAACAGATTTCGCCTTCGGCAGCCGCCTCAGCTAATTCGGTCGCCTTTTCCAGCCCAATACCCAGCAAAGCTGCCATGCCCCCTTCACCAACCGGCACCGCTTGCTGCATCGCCTGGCCGCGTGTCTTCAACAAACGTGCGACATCCGGCAGAGACAGGCTGCGCACGGCTGCAAGCGCCGAATATTCACCGAGCGAATGCCCGGCAACGCAGGATATTGTGTCTGCGATTTCGATGCCCCCTTCGGATTCGAGAACCCGAATTACCGCCATGCTCACCGCCATGAGCGCGGGCTGTGCGTTTTCAGTCAGCATCAGCTCGTCATCGGGACCGCTCGTCATCAGGCGGTACAGACGCTGCTCCAGCGCGTCATCGATTTCTTCGAAGGTCTCTCGAGCGATCGGAAAGGCCTCGGCAAGGGATTGCCCCATGCCAACGGCCTGCGATCCCTGACCTGGAAAAACAAATGCGCGACTCATCCGGCGCTCCTTATACAGTTATTATCGGCGAAAGAGTGATAGCGGGCGGACCATTCCTGTCAACCGGTTCATCATGACCATCGCCATGAACATCGCCATGAACATCGCCGCTGGGCGCCAAGTCGCCGCACGCTCTCTGACTGGCCCCGTTTTTTCATTGCAGCATTGGTTCTGGCGCTTGCACACCACCGTCAATCGTGTATATATGCGCGCCCTGTGACACCCCGGGCACGCACTTCCCGGTCAGTGGCACATGGAAATTCACTGGAACAGTTGCGTTGCGGCGCTTCGGCCTGTAAATGGCAGGAAGAAACGCAATGTAAACGCCAGTTTTATAAGGGCGTTTTACGAGGAGACCAACACGTGCCCTATTATGAAAGCGTCTTTGTTGCCCGTCCGGATATTTCTGCGGCACAGGTCGAAGCGCTAACCGAATCTATGAAAGAGATCGTGTCCGGCAATGGCGGCGCGGTGACCAAGGCTGAATATTGGGGTCTCAAGACCCTTGCCTACCGGATCAAGAAAAGCCGGAAAGGCCACTATTCGCTGTTGAATCTCGATGCGCCCGCCGCGGCGGTAAAGGAGATGGAACGAAATCTCCGGCTCAACGAAGATGTCATCCGCTTTATGACCGTTCGAGTTGATGAGCTTGAAGAAGAGCCGTCAGTCATGATGCGCAACAAGGGTGCCCGCGACGATCGTCCGAGGCGGGATCACGATGATCGCCCGCCGAGGGATGGTGCTCCGGCTGCTCCGGCTGCTCCGGCTGCTCCGGCTACTCCGGCTGTACCGACTGTTGCAGAAGAGCCCAAAGCCGCTGAAGGAGACAATTGATGAGAGGTCGCCGTCCGTTTTTTCGGAGACAGAAAAGCTG
>JBLHKG010000133.1:0-6070 GCA_047619835.1 Alphaproteobacteria bacterium | reverse complement strand
GACGCCGGTCGGGAGTTCGGCGTCGTCGACACCGACGCCTATGCCGCCCTCAATCCCAACCGTCGGGTTCCGACATTGGTCGATGGCGATCTGGTTCTGTGGGAATCCAATTCAATCGTGCGGCATCTGGCGCGAGCGCACGGGGTCGGTACGCTCCACCCGACGGACGCCAATGCGCTGGCCAGCGCCGATAAATGGATGGATTGGCAGCTCACCACGCTGGGGCCGGGCTTTACCAATATCTTCCACGGTCTGGTGCGCGACGCGCCGGAGAAGCGCAATCACGCCGCCATTGAGAAATCGCGCGCGACGACCGAAGCCAATTTTGAGATCGTTGATGCACAGCTGGCGAAAACCGCCTGGCTGGCGAGTGACGATTTCACCATGGGCGATATCCCGGCGGGCATCTACGCCTATCGCTGGTATGCGTTCGAGGGGATCGAGCGCAAGACGCTGCCCAATGTCGAACGCTGGTACGCCGCTTTGCAGGAACGCCCGGCCTTTCGGGAACTCGTGATGGTCGGGCTGGGGTAGCCAATTTTCAGCTCAGACGTAGCCAGCCCGCTCCCACATGAGTGGAAAATGCGCTGGCGTCAGGCCGACGCCGCCGCACCCGCGGATCCACCGGACAGCTTGCCGAACACCGAACCTGCGGTAAGGCCTGAGCCGCCCGGATAGTTGAAGTAGAACAATCCGCCGACACATTCGCCCGCCGCATAAAGACCCGGAATCGGCAGCAGATCGGTATCCATCACCTGCCCATCGGTATTGATCCGCACGCCACCGAACGTGAAGGTCACGCCGCAGGTGACCTGATAGGCCTCGAACGGCGCGGTATCGATGGTCATGGCCCAGTTGGACTTGTTGATTTCGAGCCCTTCGGTGCGGCGCCCATCCTTGATGTTGGGGTTATAGTCGATGTCCTGACGGACTGCCGCGTTATATGCCTGAACCTCTTTCAGGAATTCTTCCTTGTTGACCCCTTCGAGCTTGTCGGCGAGACCCTCGATCGTGTCGGAGGTCACCTTGGTGACCTGACGGATCGAATATTCGTCGCGCTTCATATGCGCCACCTTGGCATCCAGTACCTGCCAGGCGAACTGGGCCGGCTGGTTGAGGATCACCCGGCCATATTTTGCATAGGTGTAATTGCGGAAATCTGCCCCTTCATCGACAAAGCGCTTGCCGGTGGCATTCACCATGATGAAGAACGGATAGGAGTGTTTCTGGAATTGATCGCCGACCGCCAGATCGCCAAACTCCGGCGCGTTCCGGTCCCAGCCGACCGCGTGACAACCCGACCAGTTACCATAGGTCGCCGCCCCGATGTCGGTTGCCATACGGATGCCGTCGCCTGTGTTAAAGCGGGTGCCGCGAATCTTGGCGAGATCCCAGCCCGGGCCAAGATAGCGGGTACGCCATTCCGGATTGGCCTGAAAACCACCGGAGGCGATCACCACGCTTTTGGCCTCGAGGTCGCGGATCTTGCCGTTATGTTTGACGCGCACGCCCTTGACCGCCGCGCCGTCATAGATCAGATCTACCGCCCGCGTCTCAAACAACGTCTCAATACCGTTCTTTTGGGTGATGTCCTGCAGCGCGTCATAAAGGCCCGGCCCGCCACCGCGTGTTTCGACCGTCAATCCGCCCCAGAACTTGAATTTACCGTCAATCTTGAATGCCTGACGGCCATAGATCGGCACAAACTGAATGCCCTTCGAGCGCATCCAGGTCAGCGTTTCGAGGCTCTTGGTGACTAGAATTTCGGCCATGTCCGGATCGGTGCGATATTCCGTGATGCGGAACATATCGTCGAAGAACTGATCCTTGGTATAGGTGCCGAAATCGGTGTCGGCGATTTCCTGATCAGACAGCTCAACCAGCTTCTGGATGTCCTCAACCCCGTCATAGACGACGCGCATGGCGCCGGCCGTAAAGCGGGTATTGCCGCCGGCCTCATCCTCGGGCGCGCGCTCCAGCATCACGACTTTTTCGGCGCCGGCATCCCGCGCCGACATTGCCGCACAGCCTGCCGCGTTACCCGCGCCAATTACGATCACGTCATAGGAATCGCTCGACATCTTCTTCACCTTTTTTATCTGAAACGGTCTGAATTTATATCCTGAAACTACCGGTCGCTGGCGATTTGCGCAACCGCACCAGCAATGCGATCCTATTGATATACGCAGTAAGGAGCAGACAGATGGAAATCAGGCAGCACGGTCGCTACGATTATTCCCCTATCCCTGAACGCCCGGTCTATGACTGGCCGAACGGCAAGCGGTTGGCCGTCTATTTCGCCCTCAATATCGAGCATTTCAGCTTCGGCGAAGGGTTGGGCCATACCCCGACCAATCCCGGAATCCAACCCGACGTACGTAATTTCTCATGGCGCGATTACGGGCTGCGCGTCGGTATCTGGCGGATTTTTGAGCTGTTCGAGGAATTCGGCCTGCCGATGTGCCATCTGATGAATACCGCGATTTACGATTACGCGCCGCAGATCCCCGAGCGCATCCGGGCGCGCGGCGACGAATTTATCGGCCACGGCCACACTAATTCCGAACAGCAGGGAGATTACGACGACGCCGGAGAAGCCAATCTGATCGCCGGCGTGACCAAGGCGTTTCGCGACCATGAGGGAGAGGGTCCCGGCGGCTGGATGGGGCCGTGGATTTCGGAGAGCCCGACGACGCCGGACCTGCTGGAGGAGAACGGCTATCGCATCATCATGGACTGGTCCTGCGACGATCAGCCGGTGTGGATGCGCACAAGGGGCGGAAAGCTGCTGATGCTCCCCTATCATATCGAAATCAACGATTCCCCGGCCCAGCTGTCGCGCCGCCACACGGCAACTCAGTTCACCGAGATGGTGTGCGGTCATTTTGACGAACAGATGCGGCAAAGCGTAAAGCAGCCGCTGGTGTTTTCTCTCGCCATGCACAGCTTCGTGGTTGGCCAGCCCTACCGCCTGGCAGGGCTGCGCGACATCCTGAGCCACATCACCGGCCATCCCGATGCCGACCGCATCTGGTTCACCCGTCCGCGCGACATTTACGACCATGTGGCGGCGCTGCCAAAGGGGACGGTGCCGGGGGATGGTGGTTAGGGTGGCGCTAACCCCTTGTTCCGCTCTTCTTCGTCGTCCATCAGGGTCTGCCGGATAATGTCTCGTTTGGTATAAACGAAGGAGATCACAACGGCGCTAACCGCCACCGCTGCCAGCATCGGCCACTGAAATCCGAAATAGGTGGAAAGCCCGCCAAGCAACATGGCGCCAACCGCTGGCCCTGAGCGGTTGAGCAGCCCCCAAAGCGACATGACGCGGCCGCGCAGTTCTCCCTCAACGGTCGATTGGACGATCACCTGCCCCGCGACGTTCACGCCCACCTGTGCCGTACTTAGACAAACCACGCAGCCGGCGGCAAACCAAAAATTAGATGTCGACACAAACAGGGTGAGAAACAGCAACGAACTGAAAATCGAGATGTAATAGGCCCGTAACAGGGTCTCCATCCGCGCCAGATTGCCAATAAAAAGAGAGGCCACGATGGCACCGAGCCCGGCTGCGGAGACCATCACGGCAATACCTTCCTTGGGATCATGCCCGAAAACATTCTCCGAAAAGCCGGGGAGCAGTTCCATATAGGCGCGCAGCAGGACAGAAGAAAATAGCATGTTTAGAAACAGATATTTTATTGCCGGGTGCCGGGTGGCATAGCCGAACCCCTCCTTGAGATGCGTCGCCATACTGCGGCCTGCCGCGGCGCGTTTATCCGGATTGACCAGTTTGACCATGTAGAGAGCGACTAGAAAAATCAGATAAGAGGCCGCATTGAATGCAAATACTGCCCCCGGGCCCCAGAGCACAAGAATAGGCGCGGCTAATGCGGGACCGAGGAACCGGCCGAGATTAAACAGGGTCGAATGCAGCGCGATGGCGGCGGTTAAATCTTCCCGCGGCACCAGATTGGGCGCGATCGCCATCCGCACCGGCGCCCAGAATCCAGTCGCCACGCCGTGCAGCATTGCCATAAAGAGAAGAATCCAGATATCGACCAGCCCGGCGAATGTCAGAACCGCCAGTATGGTTGTCACACCCATAATAAAGAACTGGATGATCCGGGCCATGAAAAGCCGGTCATGCCGATCGGCCAGCGCACCGGCAATCGGCGATATCAAGATACCCGGCGCCGCTTCTCCGAGCGCAATGACGCCCAGCCACCACCCAGAATGGGTCAGATCCCACGCCATATATTGGAGACCGATGCGGTAGAACCAGACACCCGCGCCAGTGAGCCAGCCGGCCAGTTCGACAATCACGAAATTACGGTGACGCAGCGCCCGCAGCGTGCCTTTGCTCAGAATCCTATCGATGAAGTCTCGAGACATGAGTGGTACTTTATGGCCTTCCCGTCAGCGCCTCGGATCGACGCGAACAGGCTAGGATTGTTGGGGAGAACGGATGATCGCCGATACCCGATAGTCTAGGGCCTAGCGGCGGGCTTTACACCTGAAACCGTTGCAACACCCGGTCAGGTGCTCGACGCCGCCAGCGTTTGCTTTATCACCTGATCGGGAATGTCGTCGAACGAGGAGTAGTTGAGCGCATAAAGGCTGGCATAGAGCCCACCATTGGCGATCAGCTCGGTATGAGGGCCCGACTCGCGGATGCAACCGTCCTGCAGCACGATGATCTTGTCGGCGCCACGAATCGTGGCGAGGCGGTGGGCGATGACGATGCCGGTACGCCCCTCCAGCAGCCGCTTGAGGGCGATCTGAATCTGGCGTTCGGTGTAGGAATCGATGTTGGCGGTCGCCTCATCCAGCACCAGAATCCGCGCATCGGCCACCAGCGCCCGCGCGAAGCTCAACAGCTGGCGCTGCCCCATCGAGAGGTTACCGCCCTGCTGGTCGAGCACCGTGTCGTAGCCATCGGCCAGCTGGGTGATAAACCCATGCGCGCCGACCAGCGTCGCCGCCTTTATCACCTGTTCGCGAGTCGCCCCCGTGGTGCGATAGCGGATGTTTTCGAACACGGTGCCGGTAAACAGGAACGGATCCTGCAAAACCATCGCGACATGCTGGCCCAGGGCGGTGCGGGCGTAGGACCGGACGTCGATCCCGTCGATCAGGATCTCGCCCTCCCACACATCGTAGAACCGGTTGAGCAATGCCGTGATGCTGGTCTTGCCGGAACCGGTGGGGCCGACCAGCGCAACCGTCTCACCCGGCCTAACCGTGAAGCTCACATTGGTCAGGATCGGTTGATCCTTTTTATAGCCGAACGTCACATTGCGGAACTCGATGGAGCCTTCGATGTCGTCGGGATGAACCGCATCAGGCGCATCGGTAATGGTGAGCGGCACGTCGAGAACCTCGAAAATACGCCGTCCCGATGCCATGGCCCGCTGCATCACGCTGTACTGGATGGTAAGCGAGCGGATCGGATCGAAGAACCGTTGAACATAGAACAGAAACGCGACCATCACCCCGACATCGAGTTCCTTGTCGAGCACCATCGCGCCGCCAACCACCACGACGATCGCCATCGCCCCGCCGGTCAGAGAATCGACAATCGGCACCATCACCTGAGCGTAGCGGGCTGAGGAAAAATGGGCGCGCAAATTTTCATGCGCCTTTTCGGTATAGAGCTCAAAATTCACCGGCTCGCGCCGCATCCCCTGGACAGTCCGAACCGCATGGATTCCCTCAGCCATCGCCCCGTTGGCCATCGAGTTGGTCGCGCGCGCATGGCGGAACGCACGGCGTGCGCGCGGCAGCCAGAACATCCGCACAACGAACAGCGTCGGCACGACGGAAAGGGTCAGCAAGCCAAGTTCAAAATTGAGATTGAGCATGATGACCACAATGCCGCCGAGCAGCACCAGATCGCCAAACGCGGTGATCGAGTTCTCAAGAAATTCCTGCAGCGCGTTCACATCGCCCTGCAGACGCGACATCATGCGCCCGACCTCGGTATTGTCCATGAAAGCGAGCGCCACGTTCTGCAGATGGGCGAACATCGCCGTGCGCAGATCGAAGATCACGTTTTCACCGGTTAGACCGA
>JBLHKG010000132.1:0-6082 GCA_047619835.1 Alphaproteobacteria bacterium | reverse complement strand
CGCTTGCCACCAATGCGGACAAAAACCTCGTCAAGATGCCAGATTCCCGAAGGTTGAACTCTGCGGGACCTGACGTTGGCGGAAATCGCGGGACCGAATTTCAAAATCCAACGGCGGATTGTCTCATAGCTCACCTCGATCCCGCGCTCGGCAAGCATTTCCTCGACGTCCCGAAAGCTCAACGGAAAACGAAAGTAGAGCCAGACGGCCCGTTGGATAACTGACGGCGGAAATCGGTGGCGGGAATAGGAAATCTTGCTCATTCAACCGCAATAACCTGTTCGCGCGAGATCGTCGATTTACCGTGTCAACGCCAGCACCCGTGCCGCAAACCATAAGCTACGGGACAGCGACATCTTTCCACGCCGTGCGGATCGAATGGGCAAGGCGGTCGATGCACGTCAAGTTAGTGCCGCCCGTTGTGATAGAGCACCGTACCACATGCCTTCCTTTCCATACCGCCGTCTTCACAAAGACCGAGTGTCGCGCGTTCAGCGTATTCACTATTTCACGCGCTGCGCGTTGATGATCGGTGACGGTGTCGTCAAATCCGATGACAACCTGGTTGAGCTCTTGAGAGCCGAGTATCTGCAGGCCGGCTACTGAGGCCAGCTGCCTGCAGAGCGACCTTGCGGCATTGCAGTGTTCGCCGACGAGTTGCCTGACGCCGCTTTTGCCCAATGAAAGCATCGTCGCCCACGCCGCGAAGCCCCGCGCGCGTCGTGACAATTCGGGATTAAACTCGGTCGGATTCCGACCGTCGTCCGGCGATCGGTTCAGGTAACCGGCGTTGATACCCATTGCGCTGCTGTGTGCCGTGGCATGACGGACAATTGCAAAGCCGGAATCGTAGGGAATTTGCAGCCACTTGTGCCCGTCTACCGACCAGCTGTCGGCCAGTTCGATCCCACGCACAAGGTGACCTTTCTCTGGCAAGACGCGGGCCCACAAGCCAAAAGCGCCATCGACGTGAAGCCAGGCATCATATTCGCGCGCAATACGCGACAGCGCAACGAAGTCCTCAAAGCCGCCGGAATTGATGTGGCCCGCTTGACCAATCACGATTTTCGGACCGGTCTTTCCGGACATGGCGACCGCGAGGGCAGCAACATCCATCAGGCCATTGGCGTCTGACGCCACACGCACGAAATTTGCTTCGCCAAAGCCGAGAAAGCGCAGCGCCGTCTCGTTGGCGACATGGGCATCGTCACTGAAGAAAACGCGTATCAGCGGCGCACCCTGCAGCCCGTCGCGGTGGATGTCATGGCCGACGCGCGCCAGCATTTCATGGCGCGCGGCAGCGAGGCCAACGAAACTTGCCATCGTGGCGCCGGTAACAAAACCGACCGAGCTTTCGCGCGGTAGGTCCAGTAACTCGAGAAGCCAGGCGGCCACCGCCTCTTCGGCGATGGCGGCGGCGGGCGAGGTCTGGAAGATTGCAGCGTTCTGACCCCAGATCGAGGTCAGCCAGTCGGCGGCGACGCCGGTCTCGTCCGAGCCGCCCATGACCCAGGCATAGAAGTTCGGGTCAGTGTTGCCGACCAGACCGGGCTCTGCGGCGGCGATCAGGCGGTCGATAACCTCGGCACCGGGCGTTGGGCCCTGGGGCAGCGGCGTGCAAAAGGCCCTGCGCAGGTCATCTGTCGATGCGGTCGGATGAAGCGGGCGGGCTTTTTGCCTGAAGCGCTGACCATAGTCTGCCGCCCGTTCCAGTGCCGCGTTTTTCGCCGCGCAAGGGGATCCCGGTTTCATCTCGGTTGCAGCCATGTGGGCAGAAAGCTGTAGGCGTCCCGTGTCATCGCGGCGTCATATGCGACGCCCACGGCCTCCATGCGGCGCTTCAGCGACCCGTTGTTGAAGGCGTCGAACGTTTCGGTCGCTCCACCGATGTACACACCACCGACAAAAATCTGCGGGATCGTGGGAACACCAGTGATTTGCTGCAGGACAACGCGGATATCGCCGCCGAGGTTATCCTGCTGGTAGGCAACGGAATCAAGATCGACGGCCTCATAGGCGATGCCCGCAGCCTGGAACATCTTGCGCACCGACCAGCAGAATTCGCACCATTCGAGCGCGTACATCACCACTGGGGTCTCGGCGACGGTCTTCTGCACCATGGCCTCGATGGCCGGTTTCGGGACTTCCGTCGCCGCAGGTGCCGCCGCGCCGGCGCCGCTGGCGTCGAAGCGGTAGCCGGGGGTCGAGCGCGAGATGTCCAGTTCTTCTTCGGTCATCGTCTTCGATACGCCGTCGAACAATACCGTCGTCATGTAGCGCTCGCCGGTGTCGGGGATCATGGCGAGGATCTTGGATCCAGCCGGCGCGGTCTCGGCCACCTTCAGCGCCGCTGCGAAAGTGGCGCCGCCGCTGATGCCACAAAAGATGCCTTCCTTCGCCGCCAGATCCCGCGATGCGCGCAGCGCGTCATCACCGCCGATCGGCTGGTAAGCGTCGATCACCTTGGCGACCAGCGCGTCCTCGGCGAGCTTCGGGATGAAGTCGGGCGACCAGCCCTGCATCAGGTGCGGCCGGAACATCGGGTGGCTTTTCCGCGGCCGTCCGTTTTCGTCGCGGTCCTGGGCGATGCCGCTTGACAGGATTGGCACGTTATCGGGTTCGGTGACGATGATTTTCGTCTCTGGGCTTTCCGCCCTGAGAACCCGTGATACGCCCTTGAGGGTGCCACCAGTGCCAAATCCGGTGACCCAGTAGTCCAGGCCAATCTCGGCGAAATCGTTCAGGATCTCGCGCGCCGTTGTCCGCGAATGCATGTCGGCATTGGCTTCGTTCTCGAATTGCCGGGTCAGGAACCAGCCATGTTCTGCGGCCAGTTCCTCTGCCTTGGCGATCATGCCTGAACCTTTTTCAGAGGCGGGCGTCAGCACAACCTTGGCGCCGAGAAAGCGCATCAGTTGCCGACGCTCGACGCTGAAATTCTCGGCCATCGTCACCACCAGCGGATAGCCTTTCTGCGCACAGACCATGGCAAGCCCGATGCCGGTATTGCCGCTGGTCGCCTCGATAACAGTCTGCCCGGGCCTGAGCGCGCCGCTGGCTTCTGCCGCCTCGATGGCGGCGAGCGCAAAGCGATCCTTGACTGATCCTAGCGGGTTGAAGGATTCCAGCTTCACGTAAAGATCAACGTGATCCGGACCGATGTTGTTGACCCGCACTATGGGTGTGTTGCCAACCGTTTCAAGGATCGACGATCTGGGTCCCGACATTATTCTATTCCCGGATTCAAGTGGTGTTCTGAACGCCTGCGACTTGGTTGGCGTCAGTTTAGGAGCAATAATTGTCATTGCATAAACCTTTCATCGAGGGGTGACCGCCACCATCAGTTGGAAAACGGCAAGTCGTGAGAGGAATAGGCAGGAAAAACGCCGCTTCGAGCGTCCGTCCATTTGGTTCGGAACCGTGGCCTTGCCCGTCTGGGCAAGGGCGAATACGGGCCGATGACTTCGGTTTCGATTTCGGCCACGGCATCGGAAGCGGCTCGTTGCGTGTGATGAGTCATAGTCTTGTCTTCTTCGATTGAGTTGCGGTGACCCTTGTCTATTCCCGAGATTGGCGGGAATGCGTGAGCCCGGCGTGATTTCTTGCGTAAACTGCCCATGATAAACGCTTATCCAGGCAAAATACTCGGGGCCGGAAAGGATGCCCGTCGCATTTGCGCAGGAATATCCGGCCGTGTAATACTGGCCCTAACGAGGGCGCGACATGATTGCAATTAGGCTCTTTGGGAAATTGGTGCTTGCCGGTCCCGACGGCGCGGCTCTGTCCATCACCGGAGCCAAGACGCAGGGCCTCGTCGCCTATCTGGCGCTGAATACAGAAATGCCGCCATCGCGCGACAGGCTGATGGCCCTTTTCTGGGGCGACCGTTTCGCCGAACAGGCCCGTCAGAGCCTTCGACAGGCCATCGCCAAGCTAAGGCGGACGCTGTCGGTGGCGGGCAATGACATCCTTCTGACCGATAGTGACCGCGTGGGATTCAACCCGAGCAAGGTTATCGTTGATGTGGACGAATTCGCGAAATATGCAAAAGACAATTCGGCAGATGCCACCGAGCGCGCCGTATCGCTTTTGTCCGGGACGCTGCTGGATGGGATCTATGGACAGCAGGCCGAGTTCGACGATTGGATCGCCTCGGAACGCCAGCGCTTGGGGTCGCTGTCTCTGTAGGTTCTGGAGCGCGCTGCGGAACATAAACTCAAGGTAGGCGAGACCAGTGCCGCAATCGATCTTGCGCGTCGGATCGTCGGCATTGACCCATTGCGGGATGCCGGTCAGATGGTTCTGATTCGCATTCTTGCGCAACAGGGCGAGCGTTCGGCTGCAATTCAGCAGTTCAAAACCTACGAGGCCACCCTGCGCGAGGAGCTGGGGGTCGGCACCGGCCCCGAGTTGTTGCGGCTGATGGAGGAGGTGCGCGGCGAAAGCTTCCTTGACGGGTGCCTTGGCCGGGCTTTGTCACGTTAACTCAGTTGAACCAAAATAGCCGACGCTACCCCAGATCAAGCAGCCACTATTTCGAACCATTGAGCGAATGCCCTGGCGCGGGTTTGATGGAGAGTACGGCGAGAGATCAAGTGGCGCTGCAAATTGAAGTGATTGTAGATGGCATCGTGAACAGACAGAAATCGCTGCATTGGTCTTGCCACGTTTTAGTTCCGGTCTCTTTCGAGCAATGTTTGCTATGAAAGATCCCCAGATAGAATCGCTTCGAGATCTTCTAATGTGATGTCGTTCAAGTTTTGTTTGTCGGCCGGGTTCATTTTGAGCCCCAAAGACTAGAAAGCGGCGCAGCCGCAAACCGATCTCCAAATGGTACAACGTCGGCGCTATCGTAAAGTACAACACCATAGGCAAACCGTTTTCCGCATGCCTCGGCCAGGGTCCGCAGCCCACCGAAGTCGCTTGATCTAACTGTTGCCGAAGCCTTGACTTCAATGCCTACGATCGTTCCATCGTCGCGCTCCAGGACGATATCAACCTCACGCATCTGTTGATCGCGGAAATGGTATGGGCTCAACCGCATGTCTGATGCGGTCATGAGCTTGAGGACTTCGGAAAATACAAAAGTCTCAAGCAGAGCCCCGATGAGGCCGCGATCGGCCTTAACTTTGTCGAAGGTCAGACCCCGCGTCGTCGCAAGCAGACCTGTATCAAGGAAATGCAACTTCGCCGTCTTGGCGATCCGTTTGAGCGCGTTAGTGTACCAGGGCTGTAGTGTTGAAACGAGGAACACCTGTTCCAGCAGTCCAACATAACGCTGCCCTGTCTTGTGACTGACGTTTATGGAGGAGCCGAACTGAGAGTAGTTGACCAACTGGCCGGAGTGTTCCGCCAGAAGTCGAACGAACTTCGGCAATTCGGTCAGCTTTTCGACATCTGCGATATCTCTGAGATCTCGTGTGAGGATCGACGTCAGATAGGATCGGGCCCAATCTTGACGACGCCGTTCGGTTTCACGGCCAATTGCCTCTGGAAAGCCGCCAAGCAAGACGAGTTTGACAAGATCGTCACCTACAATTGCGTCCGGGCTAGCCTGAAACTGTCCGTGAAAGAGAGTCTCGAGAAATGTGGGCTCCACACCTTCGATCTCGGCACGTGCCAGTGGTAACATTTGGATCGTTTCCATGCGTCCTGCCAGGCTGTCAGCGACCCGGGGCAAGGTTAGCACATTGGCCGAACCTGTCAGTAGAAAGCGGCCGGGCCGATAATCCTCGTCCACCGACTTCTTGATTGCCAGCAAGAGTTCCGGAGCGCGTTGGATTTCATCGATCGTGGCCTGATCAAGTCCGCGGATAAAGCCGACTGGGTCCGCTTGCGCGGCATCGAGTACCGTTTGATCATCTAGTGTGATGTACGTCCGGTTGGTTTCTTCCATTTTCCGCACAAGCGTGGTCTTGCCGGCCCGTCGTGGCCCGACAATCAGAACCACCGGGGTATCTGACAGGGCCTCACTCGCCCTACCCTCGACAAATCTTTTATACATGCACTCTTCCCAACCAGACGATTGAAACTACGCGATATGACGATTGGAAGTCAAGCGCGTGGTGATTGGAAGTGACGT
>JBLHKG010000131.1:0-6083 GCA_047619835.1 Alphaproteobacteria bacterium | reverse complement strand
GTCGCGGATCGGATAGGCGAGTTTCGCCTCGTCGCTGATCAGCTCCTGCGCCGCCTCGTCATAGCGGAGCGGTTTTTTGGTCACCGGACAGACGAGAATTTCCAGCAGTTTGGGATCGACGCTGCGTTTGGTCTGGGTCACGGGCATTTCCTCATGTGGATTTTTCTCATCTAATGACTGGCCCCTAATGACTAGAGGGGCTGGCATCGCCGGTTTCGGCCAGCGCCATTTCCAGCAGCGTGGTGACAATATCGGCGCGCTCCGTGGTGCCCGGCGCTTCGAGCAGCGCCTGGCGTTCGTTGGGTCCGAACGGGCAGGTCATGGCGAGCGACGTCACCAGCCGCTCATCGGGCGTCGCCTTCACCGACTCCCAATCGAGGCTGATCCCCTGATGGGCGAAATACCCCTTCACGGCAGCGAGCAGCCGGTCGCGATCAACCATCGCTTCGCGCGCGCCGCCGAGATCGCCGCGATATTTGCTGTAATCCGCCAGCACCCGGCGATAGCCGTCCTTGTCGCTCATATCTTCGACCAGATCGAACCGGCATAATCCGGTGAGCGTCATCACGTAGCGCCCATCGTCGGATTCGGCGAATTCGGTGATTCGCCCGGCACAGCCGGTGCTATAGACATCGGGCCGCTCGCCTTTGAGATCGGCTGTGCTCGCCCCGCGATTATCGTCAAGGTCAGGGACCCTCGGTTGCACCATGCCGATGAGGCGCGCATCGGTGGCCAGCGCATCGCGTGTCATGGCGAGATAGCGCGGCTCAAAGATGTTGAGGGGAAGCTTGCCGCCCGGCAGCAGCAGCACGCCGGTCAGCGGAAAAACCGGCAGGACCCGTGGCAGCTCGTCAAAACCGGGATCAAACGGGCTCCTCGCCATACGCGTTGCCCCTCAAATGTCTTAGGAAAACAGCACGGACGACAGCCGGCGCCGTCCCGCGACGGTCATCGGGTCAGTCGGGCCCAATGCCTCGAACATCTGCAGCAGCTGCGTGCGGGCTTCGCCGTCTTTCCAGGCGCGGTCGCGGCGGATGATCTCGATCAGCGTGTCCATCGCCTCTTCCTTTTCACCGCCGGCAAAAAGCGCGAGCGCCAGATTGAAGCGCGCCTGATGATCGGCCGGATTGGCCTCAACCGCCACGCGGAGCGGCTCCAGATCGCCAGCGGCGGCAGCTTTGTCGGCGAGATCGAGCGCGGTGATCACCGGCTGGAAGGCGGCATCCGCCTTTTCCTCATCGGTCAGCGTCGCCACGATTTCGCGCGCCTTGTCGGTTTGATCGCCGGCCAGCAGGCATCGCGCCAGTCCCGCCTTGGCGGGTAGATTGGCCGGGTCGTGCTGGGTGATCTGGGCATAGATCGTGCCGGCCTGAATTGCGTCACCGGCTTCCATCAGGGCAGCGGCCTGCTCCAGCGCTTCCTCAATCGGCGATTTCTGTGCGCTGCCGGCGGTCTTGATCAGCTTATCGACAAACGCGCGCAGCTCGCTTTCCGGCAGCGCGCCCTGAAACGCATCGACCGGGCGGCCCTCATGAAACGCATAGACCGCCGGGATCGATTGAATGCGGAGCTGCTGCGCGATCTGCTGGTTCTGGTCGATATCGATCTTGACCAGCTTCACGCCGCCTTTGGCTTCAGTGACAATTTTTTCAAGCAAGGGGCCGAGCTGCTTGCAGGGGCCGCACCACGGCGCCCAGAAATCGACAATCACCGGTACCTCTTTCGAGGTCTCAATGACGTCCTGAACAAAACTGGCTTCGCTGGTGTCCTTGATCAGGTCAGTCGGCGGCGGCGCCTGCGGCGCGGTAGGGTCGATGATAGGTTCCATCGTCTCGCATTTTTGTTAAAGGGACAGGCCCTTTAAATGGCGGTTTTTACCGGCAAAAACAAGGGTGGGAAGTGAGGGCTGGCGCCGACCGCGCTAAAATACAGTTGCGCCGGTGAGGTCTATAATAGAGGGAGCATGGTCGCACGCCTCGAGAAAGCGGAGGAGATCGCCGGGCGTCATCGCCACCGTAGCGGTGTTGATCAGCGGGTGATAATTGACCAGCTCGGCCTGCATCATCTCCGCGTCGAGGATAACCCGAACCGCCTCGCTCGCCTCTTCAGCAACGTCGTTAATCACGGCAAATGGCGTTACCGAGCCGGGTTCGACGCCGAGCCGCTCGGCCAACAGCTCGGGCCGGCCAAACGACAGCCGGGCCGAGCCGAGAAGACCCGACAGCGCCTTCATATCGATCCGCCGGTCCTCCAGACAGACCACCAGCCACAGCACGCCCTTTTTGTCCTTGAGGAACAGGTTCTTGCAATGCGCGCCCGGCATTACGCCACGATGCACCTGTGCCTCCTCGACGGTGAAAACCGGAGGGTGTTCATGCACCGTAAAGGCAAGGCCGAGCGCGCGGAACCGCGCATACAGCATGTCGGGATTGGTAATCTGATGAGGATGCGGCGCGGTCATGATTCCGTGTTTGCCACAGGCGGGACAATCGCTCAACCTCGCTGGCCTTGGCCGAAGGATTTGCGTGATTCGAAACACTTGCAAACTACGCGCGGCTGATTATTATCGCGCCTCCTTCGCCGGGAGGTGTGAACCCATATATGTTTGTGGTATAAATTCCGGACGAAGACATCGGTTGAACCGTCAATATGTTCCACCGATTGGATGCGGGCGTAGCTCAGGGGTAGAGCGCAACCTTGCCAAGGTTGAAGTCGTGAGTTCGAATCTCATCGCCCGCTCCATTTTCCTCCCGAACATCCGCGAAATTGGTGGGGCCTTATGGTGCCGTGACGCGGCTCGCCCAAAAAAAGGCCAGAGGATCCGTCTGGATGCTCCGGCCAGGGAAAGGCGGCGATAAGGAATCCGCCTCAGGGTAGGGAGGATGACGGCGGCGCGGGAGGATACGCCGCCGTCGATAAACTCGCGGTGTTAACAGATCAATTACTGCACGGTCTCGCCGTGCAGGCTGAGATCGAGCCCGTCGCGCTCGGTTTCTTCCGACACGCGCAGCCCGATTACCAGATCGACCAGCTTCAGGATGATAGCCGTGGCAATGGCGCAATAGACGATGGTCGCGCCGATGCCATAGAGCTGCGTCAGCACCTGTCCGGCATTTCCTTCCAGCAGACCGGCGGTACCGCCGATGGCTTTGCTGGCAAACACGCCGGTCAGCAGCGCGCCAACAATCCCGCCGATGCCGTGGATGCCGAACACGTCGAGCGCATCATCGTAACCGAACATCCGCTTGAGCCCGGTCGCGCCCCAGTAGCAGGCGCCGCCAGCGATGAAGCCAATGAACAACGCGCCGGTCGGGGTGACAAACCCGGCCGCCGGGGTAATCGCCACCAACCCTCCGACAGCGCCGGAGATGATGCCGAGCACGCTTGGCTTGCCGCGTGCCATCCATTCGATGAACATCCAGGCAAGAGCGGCAGCGGCGGTGGCGATCTGGGTGACCGCCATGGCCATGGCCGCGGTCCCGTTGGCCGCCAGCGCCGAGCCGGCATTGAAGCCGAACCAGCCGACCCACAACAGCGCCGCGCCGATTACCGACAGCACCAGATTATGCGGTGCATGCGATTCGGTGCCGAAGCCGCTGCGCTTGCCGATCATGAGACAGGCCACCAGACCGGCGACGCCGGCGTTGATATGCACCACCGTGCCACCGGCGAAATCGAGCACACCCGCCGTGCCGAGGAAGCCGCCGCCCCACACCCAATGGGTGATCGGCGCATAGACAACCAGCATCCAGATCCCGGTGAACCACAGCATCGCGCTGAACTTCATCCGGTCGGCAAACGCGCCGACGATTAGGGCCGGGGTGATGATGGCGAACGTCATCTGGAACACCATGAACAGGACATCCGGGATGGTGCCATTGATGTCGGTGACATTGGAGCCCATCAGGAACATCTTGCTCAACCCGCCGATATAGGGCGTGCCGTCGGCGAAGGCGAGGCTGTAGCCCGCCACCATCCACAGCACGCTCATCAGGCAGGTAATCGCGAAGCACTGCATCAGCATGGAGAGCACGTTTTTCTTGCGCAGCATGCCGCCATAAAACAGCGCCAGACCGGGAATGGTCATTAACAGGACCAGAGCGGTCGAGGTCAGCATCCAGGCGGTATCGCCTGAATCGAGTTTGGGTTTTGCGTCCTGTGCCAGCGCGGGCATGGCACAGAACAGCGCGCCCACCGCGATCGTTGCAGCCGCTTTGGCCGCAAAGGCGGGGGTCGCCAGGTTTCTAACGAGGCTTTTAAAGTGCGTCATTGTCTTCTTCTCCGGTGCGGATACGAACTGCCTTTACTACGTCAAATACGAAAATCTTCCCGTCGCCGATCTGGCCGGTCGCGGCCGAGGCCCGCAGGGTCTCGACCACCTGTTCGGCCAGCTCGTCGGGGACCGCGACCTCGAGCCGGATCTTGGGCAGGAAGTTGATTTCATATTCAGCTCCCCGGTAGATTTCCTTCTGTCCCTTCTGCCTGCCAAAACCGCGCGCTTCGCTAACGGTCAGGCCCTGCACGCCGATGGCGGTCAGCGCTTCGCGGACCTCATCCAGCTTGAAGGGTTTGATGATTGCTTCAATAAGTTTCACGATTCTATTCCCTTGCTATCGGTTCAAAACGAGCGGGAGACGGAGAATAGAACCGCCTCTGCGTTGCCGTCGGCTGATGGGCTGATATCGGTGTCGGATTAGGCGAGCGACAGGTCGAACCCGGCGACGGAATAGCCGAGGCCGATGTTCCACTCGACATAGTCGGGGCTGCCGAAGACGTCTTCCTTGTCGATATATTGCTTGGCGACCGAGCCGGAGAGGGTCAGGCCGGTCTTGGCGACCGGCACATCGACGGCCAGCTTGGGATAGAGCGCCTTGCCGCTGTTGCCGAAATTGTCCGGTGACCAGTTGACGCTGGCGGTCACCGCGGCGACGCCGAAATCATAGGAGAGGGCGGCCTGGGCTTCGATGAAATCGTAATTCAGGCTGCTGTCGGCGCCGGGATAGGAATAATAGATAAAGCCGATATCCCAGCCGAAACCGCTGTCGCTGACCTTGCCGCGCAATCCGCCGACGTAATCGATCTCAATTGTCGCGCCGTCGACGCCGGCGGCTTCGTTGAAATCGACATTGGAGGCCCAGACGCCGAGATAGAGGGCGACCGGCTTGGTGAGGCTGACCTCGTAATCGAAGCCGCCCTGAAGGGCCGGTGCGTCATCGGTCTGCGAGATGCCGCGGAACAGATATTCGCTGGTCAGGTTGACATTAGCCGAGAATGCGCCCGGGAAACCGCCCTTTTTTTCCTGTGCCAGGGCAATCCCCGAGGCGCCGGCCATCACGGTGGCGGCGACAAATGCGCCCAGAAATATCTTCGGGGTGACGCCCTTTAAAACTGATCTCATCCTTTAATCCTCTGGTTATGTGCGTCGTTCGACGCTTGATCTCGCTAACGAAAACATCCCTTTCGGGACAATCAGGAAGACCAATGCAAGATGCGTGCCAGGATTAAAAAATGTCGGAACTAAAAATAAAATTCAATATTACCAATATGTTATGCTACCTAATTGGATTGGATCGCGGGCCAGGAGTAATGTGCGCGCCCGCTATTTAGACAATTAATGCACAAAAAATATACAATGCCTGTTTATTATGCATTAATTGAGCGGGTATATTGGGTCGTTGGACAGGGCGCCTGCATGGCGATGGAGGATGGCTACATCCTCGCTGAATCCGTGGCGCGGTCACCAGACCGGCTGACCGATGCGCTGCGCGACTATGAACGCATCCGCATGCCCCGCACCCGGCGGGCGCAGCTCGGCTCGCGCCAGCGCGCCAAGGAGAACCATCTCGCCTCGCCCGTTGCCCGGCTGAAACGTGATGTGCGGATGGCCTGGCGCAGTCGCTTCGGCGAGGACAAATCGCCGACACAGGCGGAATGGCTGTACGAATATGACGTTTCGCAAAAAACCGATTTTTCCGTGAAAAAGCCCGGTTAGGTGACCACCGATTTGCGGCTTTGCCCGCCCGGTATATTCTGCGACCTGTAAATCATCCGCCCTGCTACCAGATAAGGAAGAAACATCATGA
>JBLHKG010000130.1:0-6125 GCA_047619835.1 Alphaproteobacteria bacterium | reverse complement strand
CGAGTTACGACGAGAACGGCAACCCGGCCTATCTGTTCAACCCGCTGCTGTCGGATCTCGACGAGCATATCAGGATGATGAATTACGCCGGCATCGACATGGCGGTGCTGTCCTGTGCCGATGGGTTCGATAATCAGGACCGGGCCGCCTGCGCCTTCATCAACGACAAGATGAAACAGGCAGAAGAAGATCATCGCGGTCGCTTTATCGGGCTCGCCCACGTGCCGGCGCTGAATGCGCCCGACATGGAGGCTGAGCTGACCCGCTGCGTCGATGAGCTGGGATTTCCCGGCGTGGCCATCGGGTCCGAATTACAGGATCTGCCGCTCGACGATCCGTCGCTTGATCCGTTCTGGCAGGCGGTGTCGGACCGGGGCATCTATGTGTTTGTTCATCCGCTGTCCAAGGTGATTAGCTGGAACCGGATGGATGCCGACGATCTTGGCCGGGTGCTGGGCTGGGAGTTCTCGCTGGCGGTTGCTGCGCTGCGCATCATGAATGGCGGCGTGCTCGACCGGTTCCCCGATCTGAAGATCCAGTTTGCCCATTTTGCCGGCGGGCTCGGGCGCTATATGTCGCGGGTTCGCGGCTTCGGCACGCGCACCCAGTGGGGCACCGAGGGCAATGAACGGCATGGGCGCAAGCCCCATAACGAATATGACTGGTATATCAATAACCGGCTGTTTTACGACAATGCCGGCTGGGTCAGCCCGGTTGATACCGCGCGCCAGGGGCTCGAATGGACCGAATTCGGGCTCAAGGAGGTCGCCGTGACACAGGTCGTGTTCGCCACCGATTACCCGCAGGCGATCCGCACCAATGAAGATTGCAAGGATTATGTCGATGCGATCAAGTTCATGGGGTTGCCGGGCGAAAAAATCCTGCATGGCAACGCCGCAAAGCTGATTCCTGATCTTGAGGAGCGCCGCAAACGGTGAACCGCAATTTCCCGGAGAGTACGCCTGTCCTGATTGTCGGCGGCGGGCCGGTCGGCATGGCAGTTGCCGCCGAGTTGGGTCGCTATGGTGTCGAGTGTCTGCTGGTCGAGGCGACGGACGGCACGGTCGACCACCCGCGAGCGAGTGCGCTCAATTCGCGGACCATGGAATTCTGCCGGCGCTGGGGGATCTCCGAGACAGTTCAGGAGGTCGGCACTCCGCCCGATTTTCCCCATAGCGTGATCTATGTCACGAGCTTGACCGGCTATTTGATGGCGACGGTCGACCGGTCGCATCATGGCGGCGGGTCCGAACCTTTGCCCGAAACGCCGGAGCGCCCACAGCGCTGCAACCAGATCTGGTTCAACCCGGTGCTGCGGGATCATGTCGAGACGCTACCGAGTGTGACCCAGATGCCGATGTGCCGGCTTGAGGCGATTGAGGCCGACGGCGACGGCTATATCGGCACATTGCGCGATCTGACCGATGACAGCACCCATCGTATCGCGGCGCGCTTCGTGGTCGCGGCCTGCGGCGGCCGCAGTCCCGTGCCACAGGCGATCGGTGTCACGATGGGGCCGGACTCGCTGCTGAGCCACTCGATCAACATCTTTATCCGCACGCCGGCCCTGTGGGAACGGCACGACAAGGGCAAGGCCGCGCTGAATTTTTTCGTCGGGACGGACGGGTTGTGGGGCGGGCTGACTGCGCAGGACGGGCGCGATTACTGGCGCCTCACGCTGCATGGCAACAAGAGCTATATCGACCCGGCGACGATTGATCCGCATTTCTGGCTGCGCCGCGCCTTCGGCGGCGAGTTCGAGTATGAATTTCTCAATATGGTGGCCTGGGCGCGGCGCGAATGGACCGCCGAGCGTTTCCAGCGGGACGGCATCTTCCTGGTCGGTGATGCGGCGCACCAGAATTCTCCCTCGGGCGGGTTCGGGCTCAATACCGGCATGGGCGATGCGATCGATCTTGGCTGGAAGCTGGCATCGGTAATCAACGGGTGGGGTGGGGCTGGCATGCTTGGTTCATATGAAATTGAGCGCCGGCCCGTGGCGCTGCGCAATGTCACGGAAGCGGCCGATAATTACCGCCGCTATGCGCTGCCCGACACCGCACAGATCGACGATCCGGGTCCGGTCGGTGAGGTGTTGCGCAAGGAAATCGGCGAGGGCCTTGGCGAGAGCCAGCGCCGCCAGATGGTGACCGATGGCATCGCGTTGGGATATCGCTATGACCCGTCGCCGATCTGCATACCGGATGGCACCGCGATGCCGCCTGACGATTTCGGTGTGTACACGCCGATTGCCCGGCCCGGATCGCGGGCGCCGCATGGCTGGATCGCACCGGGTAAATCGATCATCGATCTATTTGGCGATGGTTTCGTGCTGCTGCGTTTTGGCGAAGACGCGCCCGAACCTGAAAAAATCGTGACTGCCGCGCGCGCGTGTGGGGTTCCCCTCGCGGTCGAGACCATAGGCGACCCGACGCTGGCCGATTTGTATCAGGCGAAGCTGGTTCTGGTCCGCCCCGACGGCCATGTTGCGTGGCGTGGCAATTCAGTCCCCGCCGACCCGTTATCCATCATCGACAGGGTGCGCGGCGCGGCCTAGATTTCGGCAATAGTCAGACAGGAAAGAAAAGAAAATGGGAGAGAATATCCGCCTTACCGCCGCCGATGGGCATGAATTGGGGGCCTGGCTGTCCGAACCGACCGGCTCGCCGCGCGGCGCCATCGTGGTTGCGATGGAGATGTATGGGGTGAACGACTATCTGCGGACGGTATGCGAGACCTATGCCGCCGACGGCTATGTGGCCATCGCCCCCCAGTTCTTCGACCGGTTCGCGCCCGACGTGACCTTTCCCTACGATGGCAGCGCCTATGATCTTGCCAAAATTTACTCGGCGGACTCCGTGCCGCATATCGTCACCGATGCCGAAGCCGCCAAGGCGCACGTAACCGGCGCTGGTAAGGTCGCGATCAGCGGATACTGCTTTGGCGGGACCGTGACATGGCTTGCCGCCTGCCGGTCGAATTTCGATGCGGCGATCGCCTATTACGGCTCCGACATGTGCGACTATCCGGATGAGGAAGCGCGCTGCCCGATCATCGCCCATGTCGGCGATCAGGACACCGCCGTGCCGCCTGCAGATGTCGCCATGTTCAAGGAACGCCGGCCAGAATGCATCTGGCATATCTATCCGGGCGTACTCCACGGGTTCGATAACTCGACCCGCGTAGAGCGCTATAACGCGGAGGCGTCAAAACTCGCACGGGAACGCACAATGGAATTTCTCGAACGGCATATCGGGTAGGGGAGTGGACTGGAGCGATTCCGCGTAAGCGGAAAATGGTCTAACACCGGTCCCGATCTGGTCTTTCAGGACGCCCGTTTGCGGGCTTTGTCGGCATACATGGCGGCATCCGCTTCGGTAATGGAGGTTTCCGCATCTGATTTTGTGGTGATTTCGGCGATGCCAAAGGCGGCTGAGACGGACAGCGCGTCATCTCCGGCGGGGACCCGCAGGGCGTCGATCAGCCCTGACAGGGCTTTGGCCTTTTCCCCGGCACCCTTGAGATCGGCGCGGGCTATCAGCACGCCGAATTCATCTCCGCCCAGCCGACCCACCATATCCGAGGACCGCACATTGTCGACCAGCAGACCGGCGACCGCCAGCAGCACCTGGTCGCCGACGGCATGGCCGTGGCCATCGTTAATCGCCTTCAACCCGTTGATGTCGAGATAGATCAGGCAGGCGGACCCACCATAGCGCTCGACATAGGCGCGCGCCCGGTCGATCTCGCGCACGAAAGCGCGGCGATTGACCACCGGCGTCAGCGGATCGGAATCGGCAAGGTCTTCAAGTTCGGCGATGCGCGCGTTATTGGTCTTGATCTCGACCCTGAGCGCGTCAATTTCTTCGATCAGAGCCAGAATCGCCTGACGTGCCTCCTCGGGGATGTCGGCGCTGAAGATGCTTGTGGTGATATTTGCGACGATGCTTGCCGGGCTTTTAGCCTCTATCTCACCGTTCCTGTCATCGTTCTGGTCCACCATCCGGACATCCTATCACGAGGACGGTAGTGGAATAAAACCCGGTAAATCAGAACAGGGGATAGTGGCCGGCGATGCGGGACAGATCTTCCGGTGCATCCACATCGAAGCCGAGACCGGGGCGCTCGACGATGGTTGGTTTTATGCCGGCTGTCACGGAGGCGGCGCAATGGGCCTCGAAACTGTCCGGACCGAAAGAGAACCCGATCAGATTCGGAGGCGACAGCAGAAGTGCGTTGGTGCCGTCCTGGGCCTCGTCGGGCGCAATTACCATCGCGGGGCCACCTCCCGCCGCGATCAGGGCGCCGATGTCTTCTGCCGTCACAAAGGCGAGGTCGGCGGGCAGCACGAGGATTGCGGAGGCCAGACGCGTAACCGCTTCATGGCGTCCCATCGCCAGCGCGGCGTTAAGCCCATCAAGCCCAGATCGGTCCGGCAGGGGATCATCGATACAAGCCGCGCCGCGCGCTGCGGCGATGACCCGGACGGTGTCATCGCCGCTGACCACGACGATTTCGTCCAGCCCGACTGCCGCACAGGCGGCGTCCAGCACATGTTCTAACAGGCGCTGGCACAAGGACGCGCGTGCTTCGGGTGAGAGGACGGGCGCGAGGCGCGCCTTGCCGTTGGCAAAGGGCTTAACCGGTATGATCGCGTAGAGGCTCATGCACCAAATCGTTAGCCGCTTCTTGGTCGTTGCGCCACCCCCCAAACGTCCCCCCCTCGAAACATTGCGCCACAGGGGATAGAGTGCGGCTCCCGTCGCGATCCTGCGACCAACTCCTCGCGCCCAGTCAAAGGTCACTCGTCTTGTCCCCGATCCTTCTCGGCAGTTTCTGGATGCTGTTGACCACGCTGTCCTTTGTGGCGTTGAGCGTCGGCGTCGGCGTGCTCTCCGGCGAGACCGGCGCATGAAGGGCTTCATCGCCCTGTCGCCGCCGGTGAAGGGTGTTGCGTGGATGCTGGCGCAGACCCTCACGATGTGCTGCATGATGCTGACCGTGCGCTTTCTGGCGCAGGATGGGTTCAGCGGGCCGCAGATGGTGTTTTTCCGCGGGCTGTTCGGGCTGGTGGTGCTGCTCCCCTGGCTGTTTCATACGCTGCGGACGGAACCGGCGCTGCTCGCGCCACCGGAATTAAAGCTCGTTCTGCTGCGCGGATTGATCGCAGTGGCCGGGGTGATCGGCTGGTTTACCGCGCTGACCGGCATGAGCGTCAGCGACGTCGTCGCGGTGCAGTTCACCGCCCCCGTGATCATGGTGATCGGCGCCGGGCTGGTGCTCGGCGAGACGGTCGGGCGGTGGCGCTGGTCGGCGGTGGTGATCGGCTTTATCGGCGTGATTATCATCATCCGTCCCGGCTATATTCCCTTTCAACCGCTGATCATTGGCGCGCTGGTCTCGGCATCGTCGAATGCGACGGTGCAGCTGATGACCAAACATATCGCGATGCGGGTCAGCGGCGCGGTGCTGATCTTCTATATGAATATCCTGCTGATGGTGGTGGCGCTTGCCTTTGCCTGGCCGGACTGGATCTGGCCCGACTGGCGCCAATTGCCGTGGCTGCTGGCCATCGGACTGGCAGGGACGCTGGGACATATTTTTCTCGCCCGCGCGATGCGCCTCGCCGATGCCAGCCTGCTCGGTCCGGTCGATTTCATGCGTCTGCCGATTGCCGCCGGGCTGGGCTGGCTGATATTTGGCGAATATTCGGATCTCGAAACCTGGATCGGCGCCGGGGTGATTTTCATCGCGGTGCTGGTCATCACGCGGCGCGAAGCAATGATTGCCGGACGTGCCAGCCGTGCTGCGAGTCGGCGCACGAACGGGGACGGGGCATGATCGCGTGACAAAATTTCTGGCACTTTCGGGCCCGATGCAGGCGGTCGTCTGGATGCTCGGCCAATGCACCTGCTTTGCCATCATGGCGCTGTCGGCACGGGCGCTTTCGACCTCGATGTCGGCCTATGAGATGATCTTTTTCCGGGCGGTTTTCGGCTTTCTGTTCATGCTGCCCTGGATGAAATCCGGGCTGCGCCATGAAATGCGCCAGGCGTTCGGCACCGGGCGGACCGGATTTCTGGTGGTGCGCAATGTGCTGGCTTTTGCCGCGATGACGCTGTGGT
>JBLHKG010000129.1:0-6134 GCA_047619835.1 Alphaproteobacteria bacterium | reverse complement strand
GCGCCTTGGGCCAGGTTGCCGGGTTGGAGATATTTTCAAACACCACCTCGGCACCCTCCCCGCCCGTAAACTTCATCACCTCTTCGGTCAGGTCGTGCGTGTTGTAATTGACGCCAAAATCAGCGCCAAAATCAAGACCGACCTGGACACGCTCATCCGAACCGGCGGCGCAGACAACTCTCGCGCCCGCTGCTTTGCAGATCTGAATGCCGGTCGAGCCCAGCCCACCGGCGGCACCCATCACCAGCACGGTTTCTCCAGCTTTGAGTTCGGCTAAATCGAACAGCAGATTATGCGCCATCGGCCCATGACGCAGCACGGCAGCCGCTTCGGCATAGTCCAGATTATTGGGAATCGGCACCGCCTGATCTGCGCAGATCTTGACGTAATCCGCGTAGCCGCCCCAGCAACCAACGCCGAGCATACCGCCGCCGGGGCAGTGCGACAGGCACGCGACGCGGTCGCCGACGGAACACGACGTTACACCCTCTCCAACGGCATGGATTACCCCGGCCGGATCGACGCCCGACACGTGCGGCGGCTTGACGTTGCGCCGCGCCTGACTCGGATGGCCTTCGCGCACCAGACAGTCGAGCGAGCGGTTCACCGTGACGGCATGAACCGCGACCACCACCTCGCCCGGCCCCGCAACGGGGTCGGGCACGTCCTCATATTTCAGGACTTCAGGTGGGCCGAATTCGTGAAAGACGGCAGCCTTCATGGAAAAAGACTACTCGGCTGCACGAACCGTTACCGACATCTCGCCGATATAGTCGCAATTGCAGCGCATCACGTCGCCGGGATGGACTTCAGAGACGCCGGGAGGCGAGCCGGTAAACAGCACATCGCCCGGATAGATCGTATAGAACTCGGACGCGAACTCGATCAGCCGCTGGATATCAAAAATCAAATCCTTGGTATGAGCATCCTGCTGCAGCTTGCCGTTCAGATGGACGGTGAACGGCACATTGTTCGGATCGGGGATCTCGTCCGCGGTCACAAAGAAAGGACCCATCGGCGCATAGCCGTCGCAGGATTTGCGGAATGACCGATCCTCGACACCGCGGACCGTCATGTCGAGACCGAGCGTGTAGCCGGCGATATAGTCCAGCGCGTCCTCGCGCTTGATGTGGCTGCCTTCCTTGCCAACAACGATCACGAACTCAACCTCATGGTCGTTGCGGCGGTCAGGAAAGCGGATCGCCACCCCTTCACTGGCGCCAACCAGCGCCGAGTTAGCCTTCAGAAAAATGCCCTGATTCTGAATGCCCGACGGACGGGTGGGGCCCTTGTCCTCGCCGGTGATATGCGGCTGTGCCTTCATCTCGGCGACATGCGCTGCATAATTGATCGGCGCCGCCATCGTCTTGCACGGCCGCGCGACCGGCGGCAGGAGGTAGACTTCCGATATTTTTTTGGTCGGAGCGGTCTTCGCCGCCTCTTCCATTTTCGCCCGGTATTCGGGCAGCGCCGCGATGACGGCATCGCCCCGCATATCATAGCGCGCCTTGGCACGGATTTCGTCCTGGATAGGCGTGATGTCGTGAATGGTGTCGCCGATCACGACACCCAGGCGGTCCTCATCAAAACGGCAAAGTTTCATTGTTTGTCTCCCTCTAATTATGCTGCTTGTTAAACGGTGAGGCGAAACATACACCGCTTGCCGCGAGCCGGGTAGAGTACCAATTCACCTTGGCAGGATGGGCGTCCACCTCTACCATCGGCACATAGCTCACAGATTGAAAGGGAGGCGAAAATGGCTGATCCACGGATAACCGGACTGCGCAGCATCGAATATGGCATCCCCGACATCGAAACGACGGCCCGGTTTTACGAAAACATCTGGGGGCTTACACCGGTGGCGGAACAGAATGGTTCCCGATATTTCCGCGCGACCGGCGCCGAGCATCACATTGTTGTCCTGCACGAACGGCCGACCACCGGCGTCGAAAAAGTAAATTTCGGGGCGGACGACCAGGCCTCTGTGGACGCACTTCATGCGAAGCTCGGTGGTCTGGGTATTGCTATCGACGGAGCGCCCGCCAAGCTGGACACACCCGGCGGCGGATACGGCTTTTCCTTTACCGACAAGGACGGGCTTCGCTACGCGGTCAGCGCTGACGTTGCCACGCATTCGGATGTATCGATGGCGAACGACCGCCCCTTCAAGCTCAGCCACGTTGTTCTCAATTCCGAGAGGGTGGACGACCAGACCGACTGGTTCTGCGACGCACTCGGCTTCAAGCTCAGCGACCGCACGGAGCGCATGAATTTTATCCGCTGCAATGCGGATCATCACTCAATCGCCTTCGCCAAGATGGGTGGGGCTTCGCTCAATCACACCGCTTTCGAGGTCCCGGACTTCGATGCGCTAATGCGGGGCGCCGGCCGGCTAAAGCAAAAGGGCTTCACGGTCGATTGGGGCGTCGGCCGACACGGTCCAGGCAATAATATTTATACATATTTCCGCGAGCCCAATGGGCTGGTGGTCGAATATACCGCCGAGGTCGAGCACATCGATGACAGCTACAAAGTCGGCGGGCCGGAAGATTGGGCCCAGCGGGTAGGTGGCCCGGACCGCTGGGGCTTCGCAGATCCGCCCAGCCCCGCCATCAGAGAGGCAATGGGCGGTCAACCGCAGCCGCCCGGCGTGGCTATTTAACAACCCGGGTTCACGCCAGGGATACGGCCAGCCCGTTGGTACAGATCTGGATCAGGTCGCGATCCTTGTGAAGGTTGATGACCAGGTGAAGGTTGATGACCAGGTGAAGGTTGATGACCAGCCATCCGATGAACGGACCGACGGGTGGATGTTTGCTCTGGGCAAGCATACCTGCCTGTTGCCAGCATGGCGCGTCGCGTCCATTCAACAATCTTTGAACCAATGTGACCCTGTCCCCGTCACAAATTGTTTTGTTCGATCCTTGCATGGAGAAAATCCTTCGCGTAGCCTCTAGGTAGAGAAAGCGCGGAGGCCATCCAAAGAAGCAATATTCCGCGTTTTCCAACCGTCACGGGTCCAAACAATTACCGAGGCGGGTCACTGACTTACGAATTCAATGGGAGGATTCGCGACATGAAAATCATTAAAAACTCCATCTTCACCATCCTCGCCGGCTTTCTTGCTGTCGCCGGCTGGTCAAGCACTGTCGATGCCCAGTTTTACAAGGGCAAACGCGTCAATATCATCATCAACTACGGTGCCGGCGGAAACACTGACATTCAGGCCCGTATGGTCATCCGGCATATGAAAAAGAACGTGCCGGGCGAGCCCCGCTTCATCTTCCGCCATGTATCGGGCGCGGGCGGCGCGGTCGGTGCCAACTATCTTGGCGAAGCCGGCAAGAAAAACGGATACATGATGGGTGTCTTTACGATCCCGATCATGGCCCAGATCATGCAGGCGCCAGAACTGCGCGTCGATCTGCGCGATTTCCAGATGGTCGGTGCGGTCGCACAGCAGACCATTGGCCATATCCGCGTCGATGCCATTCCCGGGGTCACGATCAAGAGCTACAAGGATCTGATCCACACCAAGCATCCGATCCGCACGGGCGGCCACGGTCCGACCAGCAGCAAGGATATCCGGACTCGTCTGTTCTTCGAGACCCTTCAAATTCCGCTCAAGCATGTCACCGGTTACAAATCCGGCGGCAAAATCCGGGCGGCGATCCTGAAGGACGAGCTGGATATGACGGCTGATTCGGTCGCCGGTTATTTCGGCCGGGTCTACCCTCAGCTCATCAAAACCGGCATCTCCGTTCCGGTCTGGCATATCGGTCATCCGACGCCGGATGGCGACATGAAATGCTCCAAGACGGTGTCGGCTGACATCCCCTGCTTCGTCAAGGTTTATGAGGCCAAGTTCGGCAAGGGCAAGCGCCCCAAGAAGCTCTACTGGGATGCCATCCGGACCATCGCCGGCACGCGCGAGTTGCTGCGCATCATCGTGTTCCCGAAGGGAACCCCGAAGAAAGCGGTGAACATTATGCGGGCCGCATGGGCGAAGACCATGAAGAACGCAGAATTCCTTGCCGACTACAAGAAAGCCAATGCCAGCGATTTGCTTGGCATGGAAGGCAAGGAAGCAGCGGCATATCTGAAGAGCGTCGCCACGGTACCGGCGGATCTGCAGAAATTCCTGCTTGATTACGCGAACGCGGCAAAGGGTTAATTCTACCTCTTTGCTGATCTGAATCGGGGGGCGTCCAGACGGGCGCCCCTCCCTTCTGTACTATTTTCCAAAAGGTAGGGCCCCATGACGTTTATGGAAGCCGTGTTGGACGGGCTGAGGCTGGTCCTTATCTGGCCCGCCCCGGGCTATATGCTGCTCGGCGTCGCAATCGGGATGTTCTTCGGCGCGGTTCCCGGTCTCGGTGGACTGGTCGGAATGGCAATCATTCTTCCCTTCACTTTTGGCATGGAACCCCAGGTCGCCTTTTCCTTCATTCTGGGGATGTATGCCGTTACCACAACGGCCGACACGCTATCCTCGGTCCTCCTCGGGATTCCCGGCACGGCTGCATCACAGGCCACAATTCTTGACGGTTATCCCATGGCGCAAAAGGGCGAGGCCTCGCGCGCACTCGGCGCGGCCTATACCGTCTCGATGTTTGGCGGCGTATTGGGCGCGATTTTCCTCGCCGCCTCAATCCCGCTGGTACGACCAATCATCCTGTCTTTCTCGGAACCGGAGTTCTTTGCCCTCGCGGTCTTGGGTCTGACCATGGTCGCCTCGCTGAGCGGAAAGTCGATCTTCAAAGGCACCGCCGCCGCGTGTTTCGGACTGATGCTGGCAACCGTCGGATTTGCTGAGTTCGGCGGCGTTCGCCGTTACTGGTTCGAGTTCAATTTCCTGCTCGAAGGAATCCCGATCGTGCCCTACGTGCTCGGTCTGTTCGCCATCCCGGAAGTACTTGAGCTCGCCGTCCGCAACACGTCGATTTCGCGTGTCGAACGTGACGAGGTTGAAACAGGTGGCATCCTCAACGGTATGAGGGATGCCAGGAAACATTGGTGGCTGGCGCTGCGCTGTACAGCTATTGGGGTCTATATCGGCATGCTGCCCGGACTTGGCGGATCGATCGTCGATTGGGTTGCCTATGGCCATGCGGCGCAGAGCGAAAAGAACACCGAAACCTTTGGCACAGGCGATGTACGCGGCGTGATCGCGCCGGAGGCCGCCAACAATGCGATGAAGGGTGGCGCGCTGCTGCCGACAATTGCCTTTGCCATCCCCGGCAGCGCCTCGATGGCCATCCTGCTCAGCGCGTTTTTCATCCAGGGGCTGGAACCGGGTCCGCAGATGCTGACGGACAAGCTCAACATTACCTTTACGCTTGTCTGGACGCTCGTCATCGCCAACGTTATTGGCGCCGCTGCTCTGCTGTTGTGGGGTAGTCAGGCGTCGAAGATCACCTATTTGCAGGGGCACATCATTGTGCCCGCCATTCTGCTCTTCGTCTTCATGGGCGCCTGGGTCGGCAATGGCTCGCTCGGCAACTGGGTGATGCTGCTGATCTTTGGCGTCATCGGCTATTTCATGAAGCTGGGAGGCTGGCCGAGACCCCCCATCGTCCTGGGATTTGTCCTTGGCAAGATCATGGAGGAGGCGCTCACCCTGGCGATGCAGACCCATGCCTGGGGGTCCTTCACGCGGCCGATTGTCATCGTGATCATCGTCCTGATTGTCGCCACGGTCGTGATGTCCGCGCGCAAACAGAAAATTGCCAAGCGGTTAAAAGAAACGGAAAAGGCAGAAGCAGCTGGAAAGCAAAAAGTTTCAGCCCCTGTGGCCGCGATCGCGGCGGAAGGTGGCAAAGATTGCCCACCAGCATCCTGGCCGATTGCTGCGCTGCTGATCGCGATGTTCGTCTATTGCTTTGTTGATGCATCCGCGTGGGGCTTCTCATCCCGGCTCTTCCCGCAAACGGTTGCCATCGCCGGTTTCTTTCTTGCAGGCGGGGCACTGTTCTTCGATTGGCGCGGAATGATGGCAATGCGCGCCGGCACCGCCGACGAAGACATCGTTGGCGTCGACGGACCTTATGTGTGGAGAAGCCTTTACTTCCTGGCCTGGATGGCCGGAATATTTCTCGGCACAATCACAATCGGTCAATTTCCCACTTTGCTTA
>JBLHKG010000128.1:0-6134 GCA_047619835.1 Alphaproteobacteria bacterium | reverse complement strand
AAACCCGGCCCAAAGAAGCGATATCGGCGATGGCGGTGCCAGAGATCCCGGCAAAGAGGATCGAGGCGACGATATTGGCATAGGCCGTGCCACCGCGAATCCGGCCGACAATCAAGGTGGAAAAGCTGATCAGCCGGTCGGACAGGCGGGCGCGGACCATCAGGTCGCCGACTACGATATAAAAGGGCGCGGCCAGCAAAACGAAAGTATCGAGGCCCGCGAACATGCGCGATGCGACGTTCAGAAGGGCCAGGTCCTCGACCCACAGCCCGGTCACCGCCGCCAGACCGAACGCAAAGGCAATCGGCAGACCACCAAGGATCAGGATCGCCAGAACGACAAATAACAGGATCATAGCGCCGGATTCTCACGGTCGATCGCGTCAAGCCGGCCGGTGAGGGCATCCCAGGATTTGGACAGTTCCGCAATCAGCATCAACGCGCCACCCACCGCAACGGCGCCATATATCCACAGCATGTGAACGCCAGTGGTGGGTGCAGTCTGCATTCCGTTCTTGATGCAATAGCGCACCCCCTGCCACAACACCACGGCAGCAAAGGCCGAGGCCAGCAGGTGCAGAGCGGCTTCGTGCAGGCGTTGGACGGTTTGTGACCCCCTGAACCGCATCAGATCCAGGCTGAGATGTTCGGCGTGGTAACTGGCGGCAGCCGCCGCCAGAAAGGTCAGCCAGACAGAGCCGTAGCGCATGATTTCCTCGCTCCACGACAGCGAATCGAGCATGACGTAACGCATGAAAACAGCCACAAGATTCAGCACCGTCACAGCGATCAGAATGAGGCCGCCGAGAAGATCAGCGAGTTCAAGGATGGCCTTGACGACCGGTCGCACACCGAAACTCTGCATCAGGTAATCCCTATCGTAGCCAAGCGGGCGACAGCACCGTCAATCCGGCGCAGTCGCCCTTGGTCTAGCATCGCAAAGCGTTACCGATACAGACGCTCTTCAGCTTCTTTTGCAGCGCCAAGCACCTTGTCCACGGCTTCGGCACCTATCTGCGACTTGATGAATGCCACCACAGCCGGCTGGGCCATATCGCGGAACATCGCCTTTTCTGTCGGCGAGTTCACGTGGATTTCCATGCCAAGGTCACGCAGCTTGCCGACGGAAACGATATCAGCAGTGGTCTTGATCGCATTGGCCAATTCGCTGTGCAGCGCCACGGCTTCGTGCAGGATCTTTTGCTGATCGACGGTCATGCCTTTGTAGACATCATCGTTGATCAGGATCAGGTGAAAGCCATAAACGTGCTCGTTCACGCTCATGTATTTCTGCACTTCATAAAGCTTGCCGTCCAACACCGTGATCGCGGCATTTTCCTGCCCGTCCACGACGCCGGTGCGCAGCGCCGGAACCAATTCTGGCCATGCAATAGGTGTCGCCGAGGCACCCATGGCGCCCATGAATTCCACATAGACTTGGCTTTGCATGGTTCGCATTTTCAGCCCGGACATATCAGCCGGTGTTTTCACCTCACGCTTGTTGTTGGTGAGGTTGCGGAACCCGTTTTGCGAGAATCCCAGTGTGCGCAGGCCGGTCGCTTCGCGCATGTCATCAGTCATGCCGCGCACCGTGTCGGTCTGGGTAAATTGCCAGGCGGCGGGCGACGAGGCGAACAGGTAAGGGATCTGGAACGCCTGCATCGGCGGATAGAACGACCCCAGCACGGAATCGTCTGTCAGCGCCATGTCCAGCGTGCCGTTCTTGACCTGCTCGGTCACTTGCAGCGAGCCGCCCAACGTGTTCCAGAAAATTTCGATTTCCATTGTGCCGCCGGATTTGTAGGCGACGTAATCCCGCATGGCGCGCAGGCCGACCGACATGCCGTCAGTTTCGGATTCGTTTGCACCCACTGAGAATCTCAGTTTCAAGTCTTGCGCCATCGCAGAGCCAGCCAGGCTGGTTACCCCGATCGCAACCGCAGCCAATGCCGAGACCAGCCTGCCGCGCACGTCTCCCATTCGGAATTCACGCATGTTCTTCCTCCCTATTTGATTCCATTTTTGGACCCATTCCACATCGGCCCACAATGTCATTCTAAAGTTTTGCGCCGCCTCCCACGGCTCGGGTTGCAGATTGTTCATGTACCTGCTAACGATTATACTATTATACATTTAGAGCTCTGACAAGTGATCCGCATGATCACCAAATGGACGCCAAGACTGCCCCGGCCAAAGGATGCAATGGCGGTGCAGTCGCCTGGCTGGGAGATTGGGAAATGTCGTCAAATGCGTTGCGTTCGAATACCGTGAGGAAGGCACCTTCCAATCTTCCCGACCGGGAAGTTTTGCTTGGGTTGTTCGAGAAAATGGTGCTTTTGCGCAAGTTCGAACTCGCCGCGCAGATCGCCTGCCGGACCGGCGAAACCCCGGGATTCCTGCATCTGTATATCGGCGAAGAGGCGACTGCGACCGGGATCTGCGCGCATCTGCGGCCGCAAGACTGGGTAACGTCGACGCATCGCGGGCATGGTCATGCCCTTGCAAAGGGCTCGGACCCGGGTGCCGTGATGGCCGAACTGTATGGCAAGGCCGGTGGCATCTGCGGCGGACGCGGCGGCACGATGCATCTGTATGACCGCAATGTCGGCCTGTTCGGCACCAATGGCATCGTCGGTGCCGGGATCGGCCATGCGGCCGGCGTGGGAATCGGGGCGCGGCTTCTCAAGAAGGACGTGCTGGGCGTGGCGTTTTTCGGGGACGGCGCGGTCAATCACGGCGCTTTCCACGAAGCGCTGAATTTTGCCGCCGTACAGAAGGCGCCTGCGATCTTTGTCTGCGAGAACAACCTTTATGCCACCGCCACCTCGCTTGATTCCATCACCTTGAACCCGGAAGTCGCGACCAAAGCCGCGTCCTACGGTATGCCCGGCGTCGCGGTGGACGGGAATGATGTCTTCGCGGTCTGGCTGGCCATGCAAGAGGCGGTCGAGCGGGCGCGTTCGGGCGAGGGCCCGACCCTGATCGAGGCCAAGACCTATCGCACGGTCGGCCATCACGAGGGCGATTCCGTGCTGGGCAGCTACCGCTCGCAGGCAGAAATGGACGCGTGGCTGCGCCGCGACCCGATCCAGACCTTTCGCGAACGCCTGATCCGCGACTATGGCATCGCTGACGAAGCCACGCTGTCGCAAATCGAAGCCCGCATCGACAGTGTCGTCGAAGACGCCGTGGCCTTTGCCCGGCAAGAGCCCGAACCGGACCCGGCCGACGTGACGCGACATGTATATGCCGACCCGATAAACCCGCCGCAGGCCTTGCGACCGCGCACCGGCACCAGCCAGCGTCAACAGGGATGGCTCGAGGCGGTGCGGGACGGCATCGCCGAGGAAATGCGCGCCAATGCCGGCATCCAGTATTTTGGCGAAGGCACCGGCGAGCGCGGCGGCACTTTCGCCCATACCAAAGACCTGTATCAGGAGTTCGGGGCCCATCGCATGGTGGACACACCGATCTCGGAACAGGGTTTCACCGCGGCCGCCATCGGCGCGTCTGCGATCGGGGCGCGCACGATTTCGGACCTTATGTTCGCCGATTTCTGCTTTGAAACCGCGGGTCAGATTTTCCTTCAGGCCGCCAAGCTGCGTTACATGAGCAACGGCCAGATGAACGCGCCCATCGTGATCCGCGTCGGTGCCGGCGCATTGCGCAGCGCCGGACCGCATCACAGCGGGCTTTATCACTCGGTCTTCGCGCATATGCCGGGGCTGATTGTCTGCCTGCCCTCGACGCCGGCGGATGCCAAGGGGCTGATGAAAACTGCCCTGCACGCCTCGGATCCCGTTGTTATGCTCGAGCCGAAATCGCTCTTCGCCTCGAAAGGCCCGGTGCCTGAAGGTGAACATTTCGTTCCCTTCGGCGTCGCCCGGACGGTGCGGGCAGGCAAGGATATTACCATCGTCGTTGCCGGTCAGCTGGTCGCACAGGCCGAAGCCGCAGCCGAGGCGCTGGCAGCCGAGGGGATCGAGGCCGAGATCATCGATCCGCGCACCATCATGCCCTTTGACATCGACGCGGTTGTCGACAGCGTTCGGCGGACCCACCGCCTGCTAGTGGTGGATGAAGGCTGGGCGATGTGCGGTCTGGGCGGTGAGATCGCCCAGTCTGTCAACGAACTGGCCTTTGACGAGCTTGATGCGCCTCCGGGCCGGCTGCATACCGCGTCCGTCTCGCATCCTTTCGCGCCGGTTCTGGAACGCGCGATGCTGGTGAATACCGACCGAATCGTTCAGGCGGTGCGCGACGTGATTGCTGGCCTGCCGCCGATCCCCAACCATTGGCGTGGGCAGGGAAGAACAGCCCCCGCCGCACCAGCGCCCGCCTTGGCATCGGTGCCCGCGCCTGCCCCTACAACCGCCGCTGCCCCCACCGCCCCAACCCTGGTCGAAGATCCGGGCGACGACGAGCCGATCAAGATGCCCTTCGGCGATCTGACGGTCAGCGAGGGCAAGCTGGTCGGCTGGCTGCATGCGGTGGGCGACCGTGTCGAGGCCGGCCAGACCATCGCCGAGATCGAGACCGACAAGGCGGTCGTCGAAATCGAAGCGCCGGTCAGCGGGATCCTTGCCCGGATCGATGTCGAAGTCGGCAGCGTGGTGCCAATGGGCGGACGTATTGGCGGCATCAAACCATGAGCGCGGCATCGCCACGGCGCGCGGTGTCGCCCTATGCACGCCGCCTGGCCAACGAACGCGGGGTGCAGCTTGCCGAGGTAACCGGCAGTGGGCCCGGAGGCCGCGTTGTCGCATTCGATATCCTTTCAGCCCCCGCCGCGAATGCCCCCGCCGCGCCTGCCGCGCCGACAGCACCGGCCCCTGATCTGGCCACCGCAGCGGCGGCACCTGCGGCTGTCGCGGCGCTTGGCGCGACCGCGCGGCTTGACGGGCTGAATGATCTGCTCGCCTCGGTCACGGCAGCGGGGGGGAACGTCACACTCCAAGACGCGTTCCTGCGGGCCGCCGCCCTTGCGCTCGCCGCCCATTCTGCAGGCGGCCCAGCAACAAACGAAGCGATATCGCTGGAAACAGATGCCGGGGGGATCGTTCTTGCCGACATCAAGACCCTCGCCGTCGGCGCAATCCGAATCATTCGCGAGGATGCGACGCCAACTGCCGAACCGAGCGCCGGCTTGTCGATCCGATTCAGCACCTCGCCGGGCGTCCGCAGCGTTATTCTGCCGCTGAAATCCGGGATTCCGATGCGCCTTGCGCTGTCGATATCCAGGGACGGGTCTAACGCTGACTGCCTGCTGGTCCACGACAGCGAAGCGGTCACGACAGACCGCGCCGAAGCCACCCTTGGCACCCTGATCGACGGGCTGGACCAGCCTCTGTCGCTTTTGGTCTGAACCTCAGCCGGTCACTCCCAGCGCTTGGCGCGCCCTTGCCGCAATGTCGGCAGCCCCCATCCCTGCCCGATCGAACAGGGTCGCAACCGCGCCCAGTTCCACAAAGGCATCGCTGATCCCGACCCGCCGCATCGGCCGCATGACTCCGGCGTCAAACAGGACCTCTGCAACCTGACTGCCCAGCCCGCCCTGCGTGACGTGGTTCTCGGCGGTCACGACGGCGGCTGCGCGGTCACAGAATGCCGCGACGGCTTGCGCGTCAAAGGGTTTCAGTGTCGGCATATGCAACACGCCCGTTGATATGCCCTCGCGCTCCAGCATCGCAGCCGCATCAACCGCCCGTTCGGTCATCAATCCGGTCGAAACCAGCGCCACATCCGACCCCTCACGCAGGATCGCGGCGCGACCGATTTCAAAGCGGTACTGATCGGGGTCCAGCACGCGCGGAACCTGCCCGCGCAAAAGCCGCATATAGACTGGGCCGTCATGGTCAGCCACCGCCCGGGTCGCCTGAGCGATTTCGGTCGCGTCGCAGGGATCGATCACGGTCAGCCCCGGGATCATCCGCATCAGTGCCAGATCTTCGATCGCCTGATGCGTTCCGCCATAGCCGGTTGTCAGCCCGGGGAGTCCGGCCATGATCTTGACGTTGGCGGCGGAATGCGCGCAGGCGATGGCAATAAAATCATAGGCGCGGCGCGTGGCAAAAACCCCGTAGGTGGTGGCGAATGGCACATGGCCGGTCTTGGCAAGGCCGGCGGCCACGGCGA
>JBLHKG010000127.1:0-6140 GCA_047619835.1 Alphaproteobacteria bacterium | reverse complement strand
GCCGGAGCGCTCTCGCTCCAGCAGCGCCGCCATGACGGCGTAGGCTGTGACCAGCGCGCAGGTCTTGTCGGCCATGATGGTCGGCAGATAGCGGGGCTCGCCCACCAGCCGCGCCATCATGTCGGCGCTGCCGCTCTGCCCCTGGATGACGTCGTCATAGGCCGGTGCACCGGCATAGGGCCCGCGCGAGCCGTAGCCATGCACCCCGGCATAGACAATGCGCGGATTGCGGGCCAGCACGTCCTCATGGCTGAGCCCGAGGGGGATCAGCTTCTGCGGCCGGATCGAATGGATGAAAACGTCGGCGCCATCGATCAGCCGCCACAGCACGTCGCGCGCCGCTTCCTGCTTGAGGTCGAGCACGATGGAGCGCTTGTTGCGGTTGAGCCCCATGAAGAGCGCGGCCATGTCGTGCGAACGCGAGGGCCCGGTATAGCGGGTGGTGTCGCCCGCCGGCCCCTCGATCTTGATCACATCGGCGCCGAGATCGCCCATGATCTGGGTCGCCATCGGCCCCAGCACTACCGAGGTCAGATCGAGCACCCGCATGCCGTCAAGCGGCCCGGCCATGGCTCAGATGTCTCCCGGCAGATTGCGGGCGAGGTCGGAGCTCAATCGCCTCCTCCGCGCATTTTGGAACGGAAATCCGGTTTGCGCTTTTCGAGGAAGGCGTTGACGCCTTCTTTCGATTCATCGGTTTCATAGAACAGGGCCAAAGCCTCAAAGCCGAGCGAGCCGATGCCCTTGATATGATCGGTATCGGCATTGAAGGAGCGCTTGGCGATGGCGATGGCGGTCGGGCTGTGCCCCATGATCTCGGCGCACCATCGTTCGACCTCCGCGTCGAGCTCCTCGGCTGGCACCACCACATTGGCGAGCCCCATATCGAGCGCCTGCTGCGCGCTATAGCGGCGGCACAGATACCACATCTCGCGGGCCTTTTTCTCGCCGACGATGCGCGCCAGATAGGCGGTGCCCCAGCCGGGATCGACCGAGCCGACCCGGGGCCCGACCTGGCCGAACACCGCATTTTCCGACGCGATGGTAAAATCGCACAGGGTGGCCAGCACGTTGCCGCCGCCGATGGCAAAACCCTGCACCCGGGCGATGATCGGCACCGGCACGTCGCGCATGGCGCTGTGCAGCTCCTCGATCGGCAGGCCGATGGTGCCGGTCCCGCCGTAATCGCCATCGTGATCCGACTGATCGCCGCCGGTACAGAACGCCTTGTCGCCAACCCCGGCCAGCACGATGACGCCGATCTCCCGCTTCCAGCCGGCATGGCGGATGGCGTGGGTCAGCTCATCGCAGGTGCGCGCCCGGAAGGCGTTATAGACGCTTGGGCGGTTGATGGTGATCCAGGCGGCACCGTCTTTCTCCTCATAGAGAATATCTTCGTAGCTCTTCGTGTCGTCGGCCATGTTTCACCCGTGCATCGTGAGGCCACCGGAGACGGAGATCGTCTGGCCGGTGATATAGGCGGCATCGTCGCTCAGCAGGAAGGCGACAATGCCGGGATAATCGGCGGGCTCGCCCAGCCGCCGCATCGGGATGGCGCGCGCCAGCCCCTCGGCGATCTTCGCGCCATCGCTCGAGGCCTCCTTGAAGGCGTCAAACAGCGGCGTATCGGTCGGGCCCGGGCAAACCGTGTTCAGCGTTATGCCTTTCCGCGCGACTTCGCGTGCCAAGGTCTTGGTAAAGGCGATAACGCCGCCCTTGCAGGCCGAATAGACCGCTTCGCCCGACGAGCCGACCCGGCCCGCGTCGGAGGCGATATTGACCACCCGGCCGCTGCCGCGTGCCGCCATGCGGTTCAGCACGACATGGTGCATATGGATCGGCCCCATCAGATTGATGCCGATGACCTTGGCCCAGAAATCGGGTTCGGAATCGAGGAAGCTGGTCGGCAAATCCCAGCCGGCATTATTGACCAGAAAATCAATCGGCCCGATATCGCGCTCGGTCGCCTCAACCGCCGCCTGCACCGAGGCATAATCGGTGATGTCGCAATGCTGCGCCGCCGCATTGCTGCCGGCCGCACGAGCCTCTGCAGCCACCGCAGTGGCGCCCGCAACGTTGACATCGAAGATCACTGGTTGCACGCCTTCCTCAGCCAGCCGCAGCGCGATTGCCCGGCCTATGCCTGACGCCGCACCCGTCACTACCGCGATACGGTCCTTTAATCCGAGCATCTATTCCTCATCTGTCTTTGTTGAGAGGGGATAATAGACCCTGATGGGCCATTTCGTCATCCCGCGCTGCGTTGACTTTATGTCCTGTGAGCCCGTATCAAATACAAAACACACAGACACAGGGGTAATGCCATGCCGTTCTTCAAATCGCTGCCCGAGGGTTCAGGCCCCGGTAATATTTTTGCCGCCTATCCGGAAATCTACAGCCACTGGACCCAGATGGGCGAAGCGCTGATCAACGGACCGTCGGCATTGAGCGCGGGCGAGCGCGAGCTGATCCAGGCCTATGTGTCGGGGCTGGTCAATTGCCGCTATTCCTATATAGCTCATTGCGAAGCGGCCTATGCCCGCGGCATCGAGCGCGGGCTGGTCGAGAAGATCGTTGATAACCCTGATACGGCGCCGGTCGAAGCAAAGCTGAAGCCGGTGCTGGCCTATGTAAAGAAGCTGACGCTGACCCCCACCGAAACCAGCCAGGCCGATGCCGACGCCGTGTTCGATGCCGGTTGGGACGAAAAGGCGCTGCATGACGTGATCGCCGTGACCGCGCGGATGAATTTCATGTGCCGCATCGTCGAAGGGTACGGCTTTACGCCGATGACGCCGGAGATCGCCCGCGAGCGCGCGGAAGAACGCGCCAAAGTCGGCTACGTCAATCTCTACCCGGCGATGAAGGAATAATCCTGACGCGGCAACGAAGCCAGTATCGCGTCTTCTTTTTTTAACCCGGCGAAGATTCTATTCAACACCGGGCGGCATCTCGTCCCATTGACCGAGATGTTCCATTCGATAGGTGTCAGAGGTACAGCCCCAGCGCAGGCGGCACATTTCCTCCGCCACGATCTCGGCCCGTGCCTGCAGTTCGGGCGTATCGAGATATTTCGTCGCGAGAGCCATCTGATGGCTGGAATGTTCGACGTCGGCCAGTTCATGTTCGGCAAAGAACACCACCGCCCGATCGTTCTTTTTGTGGCCGTAATGTTTCTCCAGCGCGGGAATGACCACCTCGCCATTCAGTGCCGGCATCTGGCCTTCCTGGGTAAACTGCATGGCGAGCACGACGCCGATGGGTTCGATCCGCGCGGCATTGAGGTAGTAGAGCGCCCGTCCCCACCAGCCCGGTGTCATCTCGACATTCAGCACCTCGTCGCGCGTCATGCCGGCGGCATCGCAGAAATCGTAAATCATCTGCATATGGTCGTGAGCGCCATGTTCGGTGTTGCCGCCAATCAGCCCTTCCTCCTCGGCCATGTTCGCGACCATCATCTTGCGCACATCGCCGGGACCGCGCGCATAGATATGCCCGAACGCCTCAAGCCCGTAGCGCACATATTTGGCATGCTGCGCCATATAGATTCCGAGGACCCGGAGGTTCAGTTCACCCGCCGCCAGCGCGCGAAACATCGGGTGCTGCTTGGTATGCCATTTATCGCGTATCGCGGTGATCCGGGCGACAATGTCGCTGCCGTCGGATGATTGCACTGCCGTTGCCATCGAAAACCTCTCGGAAAATCCGGATTTCGTGAAAACAGTCTAGGGGAACCTTGTTTGTCCAACAAGAAAGGGGCCCTTAGAGGAAGATGGCTTGTCCGGGTTGCCAGGATAATTACGGAAAACTTGTCGGTTGAACGTGACCCTTTTCCTCGCGGATGGTATGACCCGATGATGTTCGATCCATAAAGGGATCGTTGGAAAATTCATCTCGACATCAGGGACTCCGAAAAATGGCCGACACCACGAAAAACACAGCCGACCCCGTATTTCTGCATGACAGCTATCTCGCATGGTGCGCTGAACAACCGGTGCCGGTCATTGACGATTTCGGCATGAACCTGATGAAGATAGAGACCAAACCCTGGGATCTCTATGGCATGAACGGCGCGATTGCCCTGATGAAGGGCCGTGACGATTTTGTCTCGATCTTCTGTTTCGAGCTGCTCCCCGGGTCAAAATCGCGGCCCCTGCATCACCTCTATGAGGATATAGTTTATGTGATAGACGGGTATGGCTCGACCCAGATCGAAATGCCGGATGGCGAGAAGCATTCCTTCGAATGGGGACGGAATTCGCTCTTCTCGGTGCCGCTCAACGCCACTTACCAGCATTTCAATGGCTCCGGCACCGAGCCGGCGCGGCTGGCCTCGGTCAATAATTTCCCGTTTCTCATCAAGCTGTTCCGCAATCAGGATTTTATTTTCAATACCGAGCGCGATTTTTCTGAACGGCTCGGTCCCAACGGATATTTCCAGGGCGAAGGGCAGATGATCGAAATCCGTCCCGGACGTCATCAATGGGAAACCAATTTTGTCGCCGACATCACCAATTTTGAGCTGAAAAGCTGGGCCGAACGCGGCAAGGGATCTTCCAGCCTGCGCTGGGTCCTGTCAGACAGCACGATGGGGTGCCACACCTCGCAGATCGTGACCGGCACCTATAAAAAGGCCCATCGCCATACCTGCGGCACCAACGTCTTCACCATCGATGGCGAAGGCTATTCGATGCTCTGGTTTGACGGAAAAGAAGACGAAATGGTCCGCATCGACTGGGATCACGGCGTGGTGGTCACGCCGCCTGAACAGATGTTCCACCAGCATTTCAATACCGGCTCGACGCCGTCGCGCTATCTGGCGGTCCAGTTTGGCACGGTGCGCTATCCCATGACCGGGGCCAAACTGGCAAAATGGACGTCGGGCAACGATACTTCGGTCAAGAAGGGCGGCAACCAGGTCGAGTATGCCGACCAGCCCGAGATGATGCACAAAATCTATCTGGAAGAGCTTGACCGTAAGGGCATCCCGTCCGAAATGGGCGAGATCTTCGACGAGGATGCAATCCGGGCAGCGAGATAGAGCCTTTTAGGTTTAAACGGAACCGGCCCGGCGCGATTCGACGTTAGTCGAAAGTGTCTAAGGCGGCGGCGCGGTAGACGTGCGGACGACGAGTTCCGGCTCCAGCAGGATTTTCTGGACCGGAACATCCTCGTCGCGGGCAAGCGCCAGGATATAGTCGGCCGCCTGGGCGCCCATGTGGTAGTGGGCAATTCTCACCGTGGTCAGTGCCGGCACCGCTCGTTCGAGAAACGGGATGTCGTTGAACCCGGTTACCGACACATCGCGCGGGCAGTCGAGCCCAACTTCCTTCAGCGCATCCAGACAGCCGAGCGCCAGCAGGTCGTTGGCGGCAACGATTGCGGTGAAGGGCAGGGCGGTGGCCAGCAGCGCATGGGCAGCGTCGAGCCCGGCGCCTTCCTGAAACGCGTCGGCATGGATGACGAGCGCGGGTTCAACCGGAATTCCTGCGGCGCGCATTGCCGCGTCGAACCCCTCGCTCCGCATATGGCCGGTCGACAGCGCGGATGGTCCCCCGACATAAGCGATCCGCCGGTGTCCGAGCGCGACGATATGGTCAACAACCAGCCGCATGCCAAGCGCATCATCGTTGACGATACAGGCGACGCCATCTCCGTCGGTGGTGCGGTTGATCAGAAGGAACGGAATATCTTCCCGGCTGCATTCGGCGATAAGCGGGTCGCGGCGCCGGGCGGTGGCGAGGATCAGCCCGTCGACGCGGCGTTCGCGCATGCGTTCCACTGTCAGCCGGTTGCGCGCCCTGTCATTGTCGGTATTGGCGATGATGGCGGTGTAGCCGGCGGCGGCAAGACGGTCCTCGATGCCGCGGATGATGGGTGGAAACAGCGGGTTGGTGAGATCGGGAATAACCACACCGATGGTCTGTGTCCGATTGGTCCGGAGGCTGGACGCGATAGGGTGGGGACGGTAGCCAAGCTCCGCCGCCGCCTTTACGACCCGCGCCGCGAGGTCTGGTTTGAGCATCGAACGTGTTTCCGGGTTGAGCGCCCGCGATACAGTCGACGGGTGGACACCGGCATGGTCAGCGACGTGGCGAAGCGTGATACGGGATCGTTTCATTTTGTCATTATAGGACAGG
>JBLHKG010000126.1:0-6141 GCA_047619835.1 Alphaproteobacteria bacterium | reverse complement strand
TGGTCCTCCAGAAATATCGGCTCGACGGTGACGCGTATGGATCGCGTTATGGAACTATACATATTGCCTTCTCGATAGAGGATCTTCTCGATATTACCTTGTGAATTGGCTGCGGCAAAGAAAGAGCGTTCCCTTGCCGGGTATATCCTAGTGCGATCAGATCAGCCGGACAATGCGTCTGTGCATCTGTGCGTCTGTCAGGCCTGCTCGAGAGCCTGGGCGATGTCTTCTTTCAAATCGTCCACATCCTCGAGGCCGATAGAAAGCCGGACAAAGCCGTCCGTGATGCCCAGATGTGTCCGTTCCTCCGGCGAAATCCGCTGATGGGTTGTCGTCGCGGGGTGGGTGCTGAGACTTTTGGCATCCCCCACATTGTTGGAAACATCGAAAATTTTCATCGCGTTCATGAATCGGAAGGCGCGTTCCTTGGAACCGCCGAGGTCGAGACAAACGACGGTCCCAAATCCCGACATCTGCTTCTTGGCCAGATCATGCTGCGGATGTGATGCGAGGCCTGGATAAAGCACCCGGGTCGGTTCGCTCCGGTTCTCAAGAAAGTCAGCGATCACGGCGGCGTTGCGGCAATGCCGCTCTATCCTCAGCTCGAGAGTTTCCAGTGCCTTGAGCAGAACCCAGGCATTGAACGGGCTCAGCGACGGTCCGGTATGGCGATAAAACGGGCTCAGCTTTTCTTTGACGAACTCTTCTGTGGCGAGGATGGCGCCGCCCATACAGCGGCCCTGACCGTCAATATGTTTGGTTGCCGAATAGACGACGATGTCTGCGCCCAGCAGCAGCGGTTTCTGCAAAATCGGTGAGGCGAACACGTTGTCGACGATCACTTGTGCGCCTGCCTTATGGGCCATCTCCGCGACCGCCGGCAGATCAATGATCTCCAGCCCCGGATTAGAGGGCGTCTCCATAAAGATGGCCGCGGTCGGCTGGCTGAGAGCCTTTTTCCACTGGTCAAGATCTGCGCCGTCAACGATTTCGACGTCAATGCCGTAGCCCGGAAGGATCTCGGTGAGGATGAACTGGCACGACCCAAACAGCGCGCGCGAGGCCACCACGCGATCACCGGATTTTACCTGACAGGCGATGGAGGCGAACACCGCCGCCATGCCGCTCGCCGTAGCGCGGCAGGCCTCGGCGCCCTCCAAAAGGCAAAGCCTGTCCTGAAACATCTCGTTGGTCGGGTTGCCGTAGCGCGAATAGATGAACCGGTCGATCTCGTTCTTGAACGCCGCTTCCGCCTGCTCGGCGCTGTCATAGACGAAACCCGACGTCATGAAGATGGCTTCATTGGTTTCGTCGAATGCGCTACGCCGGGTCCCGCCCCGCACAAGCTGCGTCTGCGGACGCCACGATATTTCCTTGTCCTGGATCGTCATCTTTTTCTCCACGCTGGCAATTGGCCTAACACCACGCTGGCAATTGGCCAAACAAAAGCCCCGACCGGACAGGGCGGGGCTATAGCGCACTCCGACCTTATTTAGCGGTTTCTTTTACGTGGCCGCAAGCCAGTCGGGCTCAAATCACCACGGAGAATGACTGAATATCCACACCGCTCCCTGACGTCAAGTAATCTTGGCTTTAGGCGCTGCCGCTCTCGAAAAGTTTAATGGCTTATTTCGGGACGCTTGCCCAAATTAGGCGACAGGTTAGTATTTATGGAATTATCCCGAGGAGCGCGCCCTTGAATCCCGAATTATTAATCACCGTGGCGCCGTGGTTCGTGCTGGTAGCTTATTGCGGTATTGTCTGGCTGTTCAGCCCGAAGGCAGTAACCGCTACGCAGTTTTTTCGCGGTGGGGCCGATACCGGCTCGGCGCCCGCATTCATTGTCCTGGTGTTCAGCGCGGCGATAACCTGGGTCTTTGCCAAATCAATCGCCAATGCCGCCAATCTGGGGCAGGCCTTTGGCGTGATGGGCGGCATTGGCTATGCCACCTATTATTTCAGCTTTCTGGTGGCGGCGATTGCGATCTATTTTATTCGCACGCGCGGCGGGTTTGGCTCGCTGGCGAGTTTTCTGATCGCCAAGTACGGCCCGCTCTGCGCCCGGCTGTTTCTGATCGCCATCGGCATTCGGCTGTTCAACGAGGTGTGGTCCAACACCAAGGTTTCGGCGCTCTATTTCGGACCCGAGGGCAGCGGCGCTTACTGGGTTGCCGCACTGGCGGTGACCGCTTTCACAATGCTCTACGCCTGGCGTGGCGGGTTGCGGTCGTCTCTGTTGACCGATGCCGGGCAGATGCTGCTGGCGGCTGTTCTGTTGGTGGTGGTGTTGATCGCCGTCTTTCCGCCGCTGGTCGAACGTGGCCTGCCGGACGTCCCGGCTTCTGTCCATATGGCCGGGGTGACGTTTGCTGCGCTGGCCGCCATCCAGGTCCTGAGCTACCCGTTCCACGACCCGGTGCTGACCGACCGTGCGTTCCTGACTGAGCCAAAGACGATGGTGAAGGCGTTTGTTCTCGCTGGGCTGCTGAGCGGTGGCTTTATCCTGCTGTTTAGCTCGGTCGGGCTCTATGCCCGTGCCGAGGGTCTGTCGGGAGCGGCGACGATTGCTGTGCCGATGGCGTTCGGCCTGCCAATGCTGCTGGTGTTTAACGCAATCATGCTGACCAGCGCCGGCTCGACGCTCGATTCCACCTTTGCCAGTACCGCCAAGCTTACCGCCATTGACTGGCCCGACCGGCGGGACGCGCCGGAAGACCGCCAGCGACGGCTGGGGCGCTGGGCGATGCTTGCCATTGCGCTGTTTGGCAATTTGCCGCTGCTGAGCGTCTATGCCGGCGACGGGATCGGACCGGCGATCATCGCCGCGACCACCATCAGCGGCACCATGGTGATGGGGCTCGCGCCGATCTTTCTGCTGTCCTTCATCCCGAGCGCCGGGGCGGCAAGCTTCCATCTCGCTTTCTGGCCGGGGCTGGCATTTGGCGTGATCAAGACGGTGGAAAGCGCGACCGGCGTGCCGATCTTCCCGGAATGGATCAATATAGGCAGCGGCAAATACGCCGATGATCTCGGCATCAATGTTTACGGGCTGGCTTTCTGTACGGCAGGTTATCTACTCGGCGCGGTGCTGTTTTCCCGCCGGTCCGCCACAGTATCATCGACATCTGGAACATAGAGAAACCACACCGCCAGCGTCAGCACGATAAGCGCGCCGGTCTGGTGGGCGACGCCGAGCGGCACGGCCACCGCGCTAAGCAGCGTCGCAATACCGAGCCCCATCTGCACCAGCGCCATTCCGGCGACCGCGAAACCGGCGCGGCGCAGGGCGGGCGTTTCGTGTCGGACTTTCCAGCCGACGACCAGCGCGATCAGTACCAGCCCGATCCCCAGTATGCGGTGGATAAACTGCACCGCCGCGGTATTTTCGAACGGGTTGAGCCACCAGGGCGACAGGCTGAACGCGCCGTCCGGCACCAGCTTGCCGTCCATCAGTGGAAAACTGTTATAGGCGAGTCCGGCATCCATGCCGGCGACCAGCGCTCCCCAGAACACTGTGACACTCGTCCAGCACAGCAGGACAATGCCGACCGTGAGGTGCGAACGCGTCGCCGTGCTGCGGGGAATCCGATAGCGAAAGCCGTACCACAGGAGGAGGGCGTAGATCACCAGCGCGAGACAGAGATGCGCCGCCAGCCGGTACTGGCTCACCCCCGGCTCATCGATCAGCCCGCTTTTCACCATGTACCAGCCGAGCAGACCCTGCAGCCCGCCGAGCAGGAACACGCCGCCAAGCCGCCATACCATTGGGCGCGAGATCCGGCCTCTAATCCCGAACCACAGGAAGGGCAACAGGAAAACCACCCCGATCAGCCGTCCCCATAGCCGGTGCAGATATTCCAGCCAGAAAATCGTCTTGAAATCGGCCAGCGACATCCAGAAATTAACCCGCCGGAATTCCGGACTGTCCTGATAGGCATCGAACAGCCGTTGCCAGTCGGCCTCGCTCAGCGGTGGCAGAATACCGGTAAACGGCTTCCACTGGACGATGGAGAGCCCGCTTTCGGTAAGCCGTGTCGCGCCGCCCAGCACCACCATGATGGCAACGATGGCGGCACAGAAAAACAGCCAGTTTGCGATGTGGCGCGCTGTTGCGGCGCTGCTGTCCGGTTGAGTGGTCATTTCCCACCTTCAATAACCGTGCGGGTCAGCTCGGGCAAGCGGGGCGGTCCAGTTTGGTACATCAATCCCCGCATCTTCTTGACTCGCCGGGGCACCGTGCCTATATGTCTGGCACTCACTCGGGGAGACTGCTAGAAATTGGCAGTTTTCCCTTATTTTTCAACGAAAAAACAGGAGTATGCAGATGAGTTTTCGACCCTTGCATGATCGTGTAGTGGTTGAGGCGCTTGAGGCCGAGGTGAAAACCAAGGGCGGCGTGATCATCCCCGACACGGCACAGGAAAAGCCGCAGGAAGGCAAGATCCTCTCGACCGGCCCCGGTCTTCGCGACGAAGACGGCAAATATATCGCGCTCGACGTCAAAAAGGGCGATCGCGTCCTTTATGGCAAATGGTCGGGTACCGAAGTGAAGATTGATGGCAAGGACCTTCTGATCATGAAGGAATCCGACATCATGGGCGTTGTAGGCTGAGGAGACCTGATCAATGGCAGCTAAAGAAGTAAGATTTAATACCGATGCCAGAAATGCGATGCTTCGTGGCGTCGACATCCTGGCTGATGCGGTAAAAGTGACGCTGGGTCCCAAGGGCCGCAACGTCGTTCTCGACAAATCGTTCGGCGCACCGCGCATCACCAAGGACGGCGTCACCGTCGCCAAGGAGATCGAGCTCGCCGACAAGTTCGAGAACATGGGCGCCCAGATGGTGCGCGAAGTCGCGTCCCGGACCAATGACGAAGCCGGCGACGGCACGACGACGGCGACGGTTCTCGCCCAGTCAATCGTCCGCGAGGGCTGCAAGGCGGTTGCCGCCGGCATGAACCCGATGGATCTCAAGCGCGGTATCGACCTCGCGGTGGAAACCGTGATCGCCGATCTCAAGAAGCGTTCCAAGACCGTCAAGTCCGAGGAAGAAATCGGCCAGGTTGGCACGATTTCGGCCAATGGCGATGTGGAGGTCGGCAACATGATCTCGGCTGCCATGCAGAAGGTCGGCAAAGAAGGCGTCATCACGGTTGAAGAGGCCAAGGGCCTGACGACCGAGCTCGAAGTCGTCGAGGGCATGCAGTTTGATCGTGGGTATCTTTCCCCGTACTTCGTCACCAATGCGGAAAAGATGGTGTGCGATATGGAGAACCCGATGATCCTGTTGCATGAATCCAAGCTGTCCAGCCTTCAGCCGCTGCTGCCGCTGCTGGAATCAGTCGTGCAGTCGGGCCGTCCGCTCATGATCCTCGCCGAAGATGTCGAGGGTGAGGTTCTGGCAACGCTCGTGGTCAACAAGCTGCGCGGTGGCCTCAAGGTCGCTGCCGTCAAGGCGCCGGGCTTCGGCGATCGTCGCAAGGCGATGCTCGAAGACATCGCCATCCTGACCGGTGGCCAGGTGGTGTCGGAAGATCTTGGCATCAAGCTTGAAAACGTCACCATCGACATGCTTGGCAGCGCCAAGAAGGTCATGATGACCAAGGAAGAAACCACGATTGTCGAAGGTGCCGGCAAGAAGAGCGATATCCAGGGCCGCTGCAACCAGATCCGGGCGCAGGTCGAGGAAACCTCCTCGGACTATGACCGCGAGAAGCTGCAGGAGCGTCTTGCCAAGCTTGCGGGCGGCGTTGCTGTCATCAAGGTGGGCGGCGCGACCGAGATCGAGGTCAAGGAAAAGCGCGATCGCGTTGAAGATGCGATGAACTCGACCCGTGCGGCCGTCGAAGAAGGCGTCGTCCCGGGTGGCGGCACAGCGCTGCTCTACGCCACCAAGGCGCTTGAGAAGCTCGTCGTTGACGACCCCGACCAGAAGGTTGGTGTCGACATCGTTCGCCGCGCCATCCAGGCGCCCTTGCGTCAGATCGCCGAGAACTCCGGCGAATCCGGTGCCGTGGTTGCCGGCAAGTTGCTCGAGCAGAAGAGCACGACGTTCGGTTATAACGCTCAGACCGGCGTGTTCGAGGATCTGGTCAAGGCTGGCATCATCGATCCGACCAAGGTAGTGCGGACCGCTTTGC
>JBLHKG010000125.1:0-6157 GCA_047619835.1 Alphaproteobacteria bacterium | reverse complement strand
ATCTCTTCGAGATCGCGATACGAAACGGGAAAGCGAACGTAGAAATACACGGCGTATAGGATCACGGACTTCGGGTACTGCGCACCTTTGAAACTGATCAACTCTTCTATCCTGACTGAGTCTAGGGAAAGTGTCGGGTCTGGTTCGACACGCCGGGCAACGCAACTGAAATCCGAAATTTTGCGACACTACCCTTCAATTTACAACGTCATCTGATCTCTCGCCAAACTCTCCGTCAAACACGCGCCTCAGCATATCTGGTGTGGACTGAAATCGTTTCTGCGTAATTGCGGGAACTTTCCACTTTGGCGGTCCGTTTAAGTTAACGTGTCAACGCCGTCAGACCAACGCGAAGATCACCCGCGACGGTAATGATCGATAGTCGTACTAAGCCCGTCTTCCAGCGTCGTCGGAATCCAACCCGGGAACAGTTCGGCAAGGGCGGGCTCGGTGCGCGGAAATTCGACCGGCAGCGGCGGACCCTCTGTCGAAATCCGGGCGCCGGGAACGAGGCGGTTCAGGGTGTCGGCAATCTCGGCACTGTCAGTGCGATTTCCGATCAGGTTGATCGCGCTGGCACCGGATGGGGGGGCTTCGATCGCCGCTGCGAAAATGCGGGCAACGTCGTCGGCGTGGATCAGGTCAAACGGCCCGGTGAACGGGATTGCATAGGGCGCTCCCAAGGCCGCGGCGCGGCAGGCAAGGCTTGGGCCGGCCGAGATACCGACCGCGCGCCCCGGGCCGTAGACGACATAGGGACGAAACGCGACCGACGAGATGCCGTCATCGGCAAAGAACGCCCGGGCGCTGTGTTCGGCTCCGAGTTTGAAGGCGCCATATTGCGTGGTTGGATGCGGCTCGGGGCCGCTATCGGGGCCGAACACGCCGGCGCTCGACATCCAGGCGACCGAGGCGATGCCGTGGTTGCGGGCCGCGAGGAATGCATTGATCGTGCCGATCAGGTTGACCTGGGCGCCGAGGACCGGGTTATCCTTGCAGGCAGGTGTCAGCAGACCCGCCAGATGGATCACCCGCTCGCACCCCTGGCACGCCGCATCCACCTGCTGGGGCCGGGTGACATCACCTGTGATCCAGTCAAGGCTTTCGGCGATGGCAGCGCCTGCGATCTCGGCGACCCTGGCACGGTTGTCATGCATGTCAAAGACCACCGGGCTGTGCCCCGCGTCATGCAGCCTGCGCAAGATCCAGCCGCCAATGAAACCGCCGCCGCCCGTCACCAGAACCCGCATGTCAGCCTCCTATGCTTTTTCCACGGCGGCGAAGACCCGGCCAGGGCTGAGAATGCCATTGGGGTCGAAAGTCCGCTTGATTTCCACCATAATTTCAAGTTCTTCCGGCGTTCGGCTGAGGCGCAGATAGGGGGCCTTCAGGCGGCCGATTCCGTGCTCGGCCGAGACAGATCCGCCAAGATCCTCGACCACGCCATACACCACAGCCTCGATCCGTTTTCGCGCATCGATAAGCGACGGGTCAGGCATCATGTTCACATGAATGTTCGAATCCGCCAGATGGCCGAAAACCACCCAGGGCTGGTCGGGCAGCGCTTGGGCAAACCGATCGCGCAGCGCGTCAATCGCTTCGGGCATCCGGTCGAGAGGGATCGAGACGTCGAAACCAACGGCCGACGGGAAATACCGGTTATGTTCGTAGACCGACTCGCGCAGCGCCCAGAACGTTTGCCGGTCAGCCTCGGATTGCGCAATGACGGCATCCTTGAACAGGCCTGCCTCGTAGGCCGCACCCAAAGCATCGGTCAGCCCGCCCTCGGTTGCGGGGGCTTCGATCATCAGGGTCAGGTCGTGGTCGGCAGGCAGGGGCGCGGCGCGGCCCATGGTCTGGGTGGCAATGGCATAGAATTCGCGCCACATCGCCTCGAACACCAAAAGCCCGCCGGGAAGCCGGCTCTCGAGGTCGCGCAGCAAGGCAATAGCGGCGACCGTATCCGGCACGGCGACCAATGCCGCGTCAACCGAAGCCGGGCGCGGATGCAGCGCCAGCACGACCCGGGTGACGATCCCCAGCGTTCCTTCGGACCCGATCATCAACTGCGTCCAGTCATAGCCGGTGTTGTTCTTCATCATCTTGTTCAGCGATCGCAGAACCCGCCCGTCGGGCAACACGGCTTCCAGCCCCAGAACATTGCGGCGGGTCATGCCATAGCGCAGCACCTGATTGCCGCCGGCATTGGTCGCGACATTGCCGCCAATCGTGCAACTGCCCCGAGCACCAAGATCGATCCCGACCAGAAAACCCGCCTCGGCGGCCGCCTCTTGGATCACCTGCAAGGGTGTTCCGGCCAGCGCGGTCATGGTGCCGCTGGCGCGGTCGATCTCTTCGACGCCCGTCATCCGCTCAAGCGAGATGGCGATTTCATCCCCCGCCGGATGGGCCCCCTGGGCAAGGCCGGTCATCCCGCCCTGCGGCACCACGGGCCGGCGGTGATCGTTGCACAGTTTCAGGATCGCCGCGACCTCGTCGGTGGTCCTTGGCAACACCAGAGCCAGCGGCAGGACCGGGGCGGCACCGGACATGTCAGCGCGGTTGCGCTCGGGGATTTCGGCGCCGGTGCGGATCGCATCATCCCCCAGCGCGGCGCGCAGCGCCTTGAGCAACCGATCGGTCACAATGTCCTCCTTGGCACGACAGGATCCGTTTGCCGGGATTTGCGAAACTCAGACTGGCGCAAGGGCATGGTATCCATCATTTGGACGATGTTGGCGTTTACTGGTTCGGAGCGTCAAACTCGAGGCTGAAAGCATCGGCGCGGTTGCGGTTGATCGTCAGTTCAACCGGTTGGCCTTTGGTATCGAAATAGATCATCTCCACCGCCATGATCGCCGCACCTTCGGTATAGCCCAGCTGTTGGGCCAGCGTCGCGTCGGCGATATCGGCGCGGACAGTGACATGGGCGTTGCGCAATTCGATCCCGAGTCGGCGCTGAACGGCGCGGAACACCACGACATCGTCGAAATCCCTGCGCGACAGCCGCGACCCGATCGCCGGCGGAAAATAAAAGACGTTATGCGACACAACCCGGCGCGGTGAATGCAAAACGGCCTCGAGGCACCAGACCTTTTCGGTGCGTCCAAGGCCAAAGACTTCACGCGCACGGGCCGAGGAGCGCTGGCGGTATTTGATGATCTTGATGTTACGCCCGGCGGTAGAGGCGATGATCGCTTCGAGGCTCTTGAAGTTGAAGCTGGTGCTTGCCCTGGGCGGCGGCGCCGTGACGATCGTCGGCTTGGCCGATTGCTTGCGCACCCGGCCTTCGCCTTCCAAATCGCGCAGGGCCTGGCGGATGGTGATCAGGCTAACATTGAACGTCGCCGCCAGATCAGCCTCGCGCGGGAGCGCTTGACCCGGGCGCAGGCTCCCGGATTCCATCAGCTCCCGCAGGATATCGGCGATCTGGCGATATAGCGGCGCGCCTTTGCGATCCAGCGACTGGCCGCCAAAGACCTCGGCCATGTCCAATTCAGTAGCACTCGGTTCATCAGCCGTTGAAGGGGGTGCAGCGTATTTCATTGGCTCCATTCCTTCTGTTTCCGCGCCCCGGGTGGCCGGGTCAAACCGCGGTCGATTGTGGTGGCGTCTCTGCGCGGAGCATTACAGGAACAGCGCCGGGGCCTCAAGCAGGCCAGGCGCGCGCGGCTGATCATCGACCCGGCAGCACGTCTTGCGGCGACCGCCAGCCGGGCAGCGCTGCAATACGGTGCGTCCAGGCCTCGATCCCGGGGAATTCGGCGGCGCGGTCTATGCCGGTTTCCTCGCCGTAATACAGATAGCCCGCCAGCGAGAAATCGGCGACCGTCGGATAGTCGCCCAAAAGAAACGCACGGTCGGCAAGGTGGCGGTTTACCAGATCCCAGGCGCGGCGCACGCGCGCGCGCAAATAAGCGGTGATCTCGGTCTCGCCGGTCTTTGCAATCGCGCATTGAAACCGCAGCATCGAAAAGTTGCCGGTGAATTTGTGGTTGTCAAACAGGATCCAGCGCCAGATTTCAGCCGCTTGCGCCGCGTCGCGGGGCCCGAAACGGCCAGTTTCGCGGGCCAGATGGTGCAAGATCAGGCCCGATTGCGAATGAAACCGCCCGCCCCGCTCCAGAACCGGCACCTCGCCAAAGCCGTTGGCCTGCGCCCACCAGGCGGCATCATGCACGGCGTCTCCGCCGGGGGTTACCTCGACCGCCCGCCAATCACAGCCGGCGACATCCAGCATCATCGCCACTTTGAAGGCGTTGCCGCTGTTGTAAAAGCAATGCAGTTTATATTCCGTCATCCCGCCCCCCATTCACCAGTCGCGCGCATAGCCTGACGTCCATCCGCCATCGATCACCAAAGTGTGGCCGGTGATATAGGACGCGGCCGGCGAGGCGAGAAAGGCCACGCCCTGCCCCATCTCGCGCGTGGTGCCGGGGCGTTTCATCGGGATTGTTTCCATTTGCTTTTCCTTCAACCCGCTGGCCTGGCTCAGCGGGTCGTCCATCCATTTCTGCCATTGTTCGGTGGCGCAGGATCCCGGTGCGACGGCATTGACCCGGACCCCGTCCATGGCCAGTTCGATGGCCATGCCCTTGGTCAGATTGATGACCGCCGCCTTGGCGGCGATATAGGGGCTTTGCAAACGCATCGGCGCGATGCCGGTGGTCGAGGCGATGTTGACCACAGCCCCCGACCGCTGTGCCTTCATCCCCTTGATGACGGCGCGCGACACCAGAAACAGGCCGGTAAGGTCGATGGCCAAGATGTCGTCCCAGGCCTTTTCCGGGAATTCTTCGACTGTCTTGCGATCCTCGGCCTTCACGCCGATCCCGGCATTGTTGACGAGGATGTCGATCCGCCCGTGGCGGCCCATCACCTCGGCCACCGCCGCCACGATCCCGTCGCGGTCGGCGACATCCATGGCCAGCGACTCTCCCTTGTCGCGCGCGGTTTCGACCACCCGGTCGATATCGCGGTCAGAATAAATCACCGTCGCACCATTTTCGACCAGCACATCGGCACAGCCCTTGCCGATGCCCGTCGCCGCCCCGGTGACCAACGCCACCTTGCCGCCCAGATCCAGTTTCATGTGTCAAAGCCTTTCATTCTAGCGACCGATCATCGCGGGGACCCAGGTTGACAAGCCCGGGAAATAACACAGCAGCAGCAAAACCCCGATTTCAGCCAGAAAGAACCAGCGCAGTTCCTTCCACATTTCGCCGATGGTGATGTTGCCGATCCGGCAGGTCACGAACAGGCACACACCGACCGGCGGCGTGATCAGCCCCATCGTGACGGCGATCAGCATGACCATCGAGAACTGGCTGTCGTCGATGCCCATCTGCCGGGTCAGCGGCAGCAGGATCGGCGCCAGCAAGAACAGCGCCGGCCCAGCGTCCAGAACCAGCCCGATGAGGATGAAGAACAAGGCGCAGACGATCAGGAAGACGAAGGGATAATCGCTGAACACTGACAGCAGGCGGCGAGCGTCAGCCTGCACACCGCCAAGGATCAGGACATAGTTGATGATCTGCACCGTGGCAAAGATCAGGAACAGCGAAGCAGTCAGGCGGGCGGCTGTCCGAAAGGCTTGCAGCGTCGATCTGAACGTCAGCTCGCGAAACACCACGGTGCCCAGAAGGATGGCCAGAAGCACGGCGATGCCGCCTGCCTCAGTTGGCGTAAAGATGCCCGAGACGGTTCCGAACAGGATAAAGCCAGGCAATGTCATCACGATCAGCCCGTCGCGCAATGCCTTGGGCCGCTCGGCGGGCGGCAAGGTCATGGCGCTGACCGGCAGTTCGCCACGCAACGACTTGACGAAAACCACAACCGCGCAGGACACCCCCAGCAAAAGCCCCGGTACGATGGCGGCGGCAAACAGCGTCAGCACCGACAGGTCAGCGAGGGCTGCGTAGATCACCATGATGACCGATGGCGGGACAATCGGGCCGATGATCGATGAGGCGACTGTCAGCGATGCCGCGAAAGCTTTGGAATACCCCTCTTTCGGCATCGCATTGATGAAAACCCGGCCCAAAGAAGCGATATCGGCGATGGCGGTGCCAGAGATCCCGGCAAAGAGGATCGAGGCGACGATATTGGCATAGGCCGTGCCACCGCGAATCCGGCCGACAATCAAGGTGGAAAAGCT
>JBLHKG010000124.1:0-6168 GCA_047619835.1 Alphaproteobacteria bacterium | reverse complement strand
TGACGCCATCATTATCGCCCTGCAGCTGCGCATGGACCTCCCGCAATATATCGACCACCGGACCATCGAATTCAACCGCCGCCAGCATTTCCGCGCTTTGGCCGATGCTTTCCCGGACCATGCGAACCTGACCCTCATCGAGGGCGCCATCCTGCGTCAGAACATCCTCGGGGACCATAATCTTGCCGATATTGAGGAGTATTCCCGCGGTCGCGACTGTTTCCGTCATGGCGGCGTCGAATCCCATCTCTTTAGCGAGCGCCTGTGCGGTTTCCGATACCCGGGCAGAATGGTGCGCGGCAAAAGGATCGCGCCGATCAAGAATGGCAATCAGCGTCCCTATCAGATTATCGAGCGTCCGGGAGCGCCTTTCCCGCTCCGCGACAGCGGCGGTAATGTCCTCCTCGATGACCATCACCCCGGCGGCCCCATCCAGCGTTTCGGGCACCAGAACATGCTCTGCCTGTACCACCCGAAGTTCGCCATTGGCGGCGGTGCGGTGAATGGAGCGGCGGGAAACGCCGTTTTCCATCGTATCGCGGTTGAGGATTGCATACCGCGCCGCCTCGGCCGGACCCAGAACACTCGCCATGGTCTTGCCAAGGACATCTTCCTGGGCGATGCCGGCATGCCCCGCCGCGACGCGATTGGCAAACCTGTACCGGTTGTCGCCATCGACGATAAACATCGAATTTGGCTGGGTATCTGTAATCAGTTTCAGAAAACGACTCTGGGCCTCGAAACGACGTGCCAGTTCGGACTGTTCGCCAGCAATACGCACCGCCCGGACCGATGTCCCATGGCGCCACACGGCAATAACGCCGCCGCCCACCGCGACCACAAGCAGCCCGAGGATTATGGCGAGCCGCCTCGTCCGATCCTCGGTCGGGCCAAGCGCTTCATCACGGCCGATTTTATAGACGACTGCCCATGAAACAGGCGCAATCAGCCGCCCGGTAATAAGGACCTCGGTGTTGCGATAGTCGCGCCGGGTGGCAAAGCCGCCGGGTTTTTCAAGCGCAAATCGGGCCGCAAGGTCTGGCGTATCGGCGGCAAAACGGCGCGCCAGCGGCGCATCGCCCTCCTGCGTCGGCGACAGGTACTCGATCACATTGCCGTTTTTCCGGACCAGCAGAACCTCAGCGGAGGGCCAGACCGACCCGGCCTGACGCAACAAGGGGTAGAGCTCGACCGCAACCTGTTTTACACCCAGCACCCAGCCAATCTGGCTGGTTGCCGTGGTGCCGCCCTGCATCGCGTAAAGCGGCACCGCGAAGGCCATTGCCGGCGCGCCGGTCGGATCCAGATAGACATCCTTGATCGCCGGCTCGCCGCGGGGGGCGCCCGCGAGAAATTTGGCGAGAGGGCCCTCGACCGGCGGACTACCGGGACTTGCCGCAACTACGCGCCCGTCGATCGTAACCAGGGAAATCCCCGCAACGCCAACGTGGCGGACATTCGCATCGATCGCCGGGCCCACCGGCGGCGCGCTGAATCCGGACCGATGCGCGACCAGTTCGAGCAGATTTGAAAGATATCCGCCGCGAGCCTGATCGTCGGCATTTCGGTCGGGCGAAGAACTGCCGGCCGCTACTGGCGCGATGATTTCCGTCAGATAGATCTGGAGTGACGCGTTGTCAGCCAGTCCCGACAGCTCCTGACCCTGTTGGCGTAACCATTCGCTCACCGCCGCCGCTCTGGTATCGGCGATAATGCCGAGTCGCGTCTGCCATAGCTGAACTTCGCGGGCCCGCTCATGGGCGGAAAAATGGTAAATGGCCGTAATTCCAGCCGCCATGACGGCCGCCAGAAAAACGATGATCAGGATCATTCCGCGCCGGGCGGACGGGCCGGATTCGACATCAGGAACACTATCGATAGCCGTCACGCATTGCCTCCGTAAATTCGAGTAATCATCAGCGGTACCAAAAACAGGTTTTCCCAAAAGCACGTCTTCAATGGCCAATCAACGTTAACAAGCCCGGGTTAGAGCTCTGTTAACGCCGCCCCGCTAGATTATGCGGCGTGGAAGTCGGCGAACGGGTTGCCGGGAGGGCTCTGGATCATGACGAGGCTCAGACAGATGACGGGATTAAGTAAACTCTTTGCGGTCTGGGGGGCCATTACGATCATGTCGGGGGCATTCCTGACCGTCAGCTATGGCGCGCATGCCGCCAGCACCCATATTCCAATCTTCAATTCCAGCGAGACCACATCACCCAGAATCAACCTGTTTCCGAAATGGGGCGGTGCGCTTGAGCGTTATTTTGGCGAACGCAAGCTGCAGGGTGGAACCTGTGAAGCGTCCTTTTTCAACCGATGCCATCTCCGCGAATGGTCCGAGTTTCTGGCCGGTCTGAAGGGACAGGATGCAATCAGCCAGGTTCACGAGGTCAATCGCTATATGAACCGGGTCCGTTACATCACCGATCCGCGCAATTACGGGATCCCTGATTACTGGGCAACGCCAAAGCAATTTCTGACCCGTAACGGTGACTGCGAAGACTATGCAATTGCCAAATATCTGTCGCTTCGGTCACTGGGTTTTCAGCCATCGCAGCTACGGATTGTCGTCCTGCAGGATCTCAATCTCAAGATCGCGCACGCAATTCTGGTCGTCGATCTCAACGGTCAGGCGCTGGTGCTCGACAATCAGATCGCCAGCGTCGTCAACGCCCGGACGATCCACCATTACAAAGCGATCTATTCGATCAACGAGAAGTTCTGGTGGCTTCACCGGTCCTGAGTGTGATTCTCCGGTTCTTTTGCCAGCCCAATTCAAATATTCATCCGAAATTTCAGTCTTGGTATCGACGATCAGTACGCCTTAACGAGATTATTGCGCATCGCCAATATCGTGATTGTCGTCATCACCATTGTCGTCATCACCGGCGCTGGTGCGTACTAGGCACGACATGGTGTCTGGAACGCGCGCCGCAATCCAGCCTGACCTTGGCATCCGCCCCTTACAAAGGCCGTTCAAGGCACCCTCTTCGACGGTCTATTCGAGGGTCTCTTCGAGGGGCACGGCCAACCGATCATCGCCAAAAAAACGGCATCCCGCAGCTGCGATCAGCGCGCTCGCCAGGCCATTGGCGGTATTGAATTCGTCATCAAATGAAAGTTCGTAACCGCAAGCCCCGTTAAGGACGATCTTAACCCCGCCATCTCGCTGTTCGGCGATGTCTATGCCCGGCGCGGTCCCCGGCTCTTCCACGGTTCAATAATATCGTTATTACGCAAAGCTTCGAAAAAGAGACTACGTACACCCTTTTCCATATCCAGTTTTTTTCCGGAATTATCTGGTCACCCTGCCCGCACCCGTCCTATAGAAACGCCATGAACAAATACGCAATCCGCGTCAATAATCTTACCAAACAGTTCGACGATGTCGTCGCCGTCGACGACATTTCATTCGACGTGCGGGCGGGCACAATTACCGCTTTGCTGGGCGGTAACGGCGCGGGCAAGACGACGACGATCTCCATGCTGCTTGGCCTGCTGCTGCCGAGTGCAGGCGGCATCGAAATACTTGGCGAAGACATGGTCCAGGCACGCCACCGGGTATTGTCCCGCATGAATTTCGGATCGCCCTATGTCGATCTTCCCAAACGTTTGACGGTTCGCGAGAATTTGATGGTCTTTGCCGGGCTTTACGGGCTGCGGTCACCGCGCCGACGCATTGCCGCGCTCACCGAGGAACTCTCTTTAGGCGCATTTATCAACCGGCCAACCGGCCAGCTTTCCTCGGGACAGCGCACCAGAGTCTCGCTCGCCAAGGCGCTGATCAATGCGCCGGAATTATTGTTGCTCGACGAGCCGACCGCGTCCCTCGATCCGGATACGGCGGATTGGGTCCGCCTCTATCTGGAGCGCTACACGCAGGAGACAGGGGCGACGATCCTTCTGGCGTCCCACAACATGGTGGAAGTCGAGCGGCTTTGCGCCGAGGTGTTGATGATGAAAACAGGTAGGATCGTTGACCGGGGATCGCCCGCCGCCCTGATCGAACAGTACGGCAGACGTGACCTTGAAGAGGTTTTCCTGCATATCGCGCGGTCCGAAGACGCGGCGCCGCCGCCAGCATCAGGCGCCGCCCCATGACACAGCCTCCCATGACACAGCGTCCCGTGACACAGCATCCCGTGACACAGCGCCCGGAAAATGCCGCGCTGGTCCCCGACCGGTCCTTTTCGCTACGGCGCATCGGCTCGATGGGTCTGCGCTATCTTTATCTTTTACGCAGTTCATGGACCCGGATCGTCGAGCTCGCCTACTGGCCGATCATGCAGATGATCATGTGGGGATTCATGACCGAGTTCCTGCGGAAGAGCGATTCTCAGGTGCTGCAGGCGGCCGGCGTACTGATCGCGGCGGTTCTACTGTGGGATGTGATGTTCCGCAGCAATATCGGCGTGGCGGTCTCGTTTCTCGAAGAAATGTGGTCACGCAATCTGGCCCAGCTCTTCGCGAGCCCTCTCAGGCCCTATGAATGGGCGCTCTCCTTGCTGTTTATCAGCCTGGTGCGGACCGTGATCGGCGTGTTGCCGGCGGCCCTTCTGGCAATCCCGCTTTATCATTATTCGATCTTCGAGATGGGGCTGCCGCTCGTCGCGTTTTTCGCCTGCCTGACGCTGTTTGGCGGCGCCATCGGGCTGATGGTCTCGGGCGTCGTGCTGCGGTACGGGATGGGCGCCGAGAGCCTCGCCTGGGTCGGCATCTTTCTCGTAGCGCCGATCAGCGGCATCTATTATCCGATTTCGGTGCTGCCCGGCTGGCTGCAGCCTGTCGCCTGGGCCCTGCCGTCGGCGCATGTGTTCGAGGGCATGCGCGCAGTGCTGGTTGAGGGCATATTCCGTACCGATCTGCTGATCAGCGCGATGCTGCTCAATGTTCTTTATATGGCGGCGGGGTTCGGGGTGTTTCTCTACATCTTCCGCGTCGCCCGGATAAAGGGTCTGCTGGTTCAGACCGGCGAATAAAACCTTTATCCTGCGGCACGGTCAAAATCGAACATGAGAGGTTCGATTTTGCCTTCGAAGATTTCCGCAATGCGCGACGCCGGCACTGGATAGCCGAACTGGGCATTGCGCATCGGCAGGCGCAGCCGCTGCAACTCGACCGACAGCGTGGTCAGCACATCCCAGTCGGAATCGACCAGACCATCTGTGTCGAGACCCAGGATGCCCTTTCGCATATGTTCGAACTCATCGTCATAGACCTTGGCACAGGCGACCGCGATCAGATCGTCGGCCCCGCCCCGTCCCTTGAGGCGAATGCCTTCGCTGAACAGCGTACAGTAGCCGCCTTCGGTAAAAAAACAGGCGCGTTCCCCGATTGCGCCATGATCCCGCTTGATCGCCGCGCGGCGGGCGCCAATCGCCTGGTTCTCCGACCAGTCCGGAACGTCTTTCAGCATCGACGGGCTAATTCGCTGTTCGCCAGGAGCGCACAGCGCGTCATAGGCATCGGCAAAGGCGCAGTAATGCGAGAACTCTTCGTACAAAACCTCCAACCGATCAAGAATCCCGGCGCGCGGAACGCCTTCATCAATCGATGGAAAATCAGCCAGCAAATCCTCGATCGGCCCGACGAACAACCCCCGTGGATCGCCCAGCGGCGTGTCCCAGACTTCTTTTCGGGCCTGGCGCTGAATCCAGAGCTTGTCGGAGTCGTTTGAGCGGCTCGGCGCGTCCCAATAGGTGCTGAAAATCTCCGCCTCACCAGCAAAAAGAGGCGCGACGTTCTCGATCAGAGTTCGTAAATTAGCGCTAACAGCCATACAATTTTTTACCGCGCCAATGACCCCAGGGCAAGAGCAACCGCCAGACCAACCAGCAAGGCTGCAATTACCAGCAGAAACACCGAGCGCCTAACGTCGGTGATCCCGACACGCGCGCGCCCGTCGCCGATCCAGGAACCGGTGATGGTCTCGCCATCTAACAGCCGCGGGCCGCCGAGAGCCAAACCGAACGCACCCGCAACGGCCCCCTCCGCGCGATAGCCTGGGGCAACGCCGCGGGCCGCAAGATCGCTCAGCCATCCCGCAACAGCGCCGCTAAAACTTGCGCCGGGGCAAAACAGCGCAGCGACCGACAATACGGGCCCCGCAAGCAGCGCGCCGGGCAATGACAACACGTCATTGAGCCGGGCGACCACAAATCCAAA
>JBLHKG010000123.1:0-6188 GCA_047619835.1 Alphaproteobacteria bacterium | reverse complement strand
TGGCTTGCTTTTTTGCATTGCGAAAGGTCTGCGCCGGGTCAATCCCGGCTGTTTTGCGCTCCCTCCGACCTGGTCTGCTTAGCCTCCGACAACAGAAGTCCCATCCGCAGCTTCGGACGATTTTAGATCGTCGCGTGGCGGGCGCAGGATGCCGCGCAGCGCCGCATCTGCACACAACGCAAGTGGCGCTGTCTAACTGGATCATGATCCAGCTGTTTACGGGCTATCACCAAGCCATCGGTTGACCCTGGCATGGGCTGCCCCTTTGCATAGCTCGTCTACCTAGCCTATGGAATAAAGGATCGGCACATCTGAATGCGTACTCAGAGGATCCGCAATTCAGATATTCTGACAACAACAACCAGTTCCGCGCCCCGAATTTAATTTCGGTCATCAGGAGAATTTAATGGCAGAGCCGACCGGAGAGGCCGACAAACATGCGCCTGTTGCCGGCATGCTCTGGATGTGCGGCGCCACTGTGTTTTTTTCAATTTCCTTCACCTTGGTAAAGGGACTGCAGGACGACGGTTTAACGGTATTCCAGGCGATCCTGTTTCGGCAGACACTTGGCATGGCAATTTTCATGCCGATGATTATCAGCCCAATGATTGGAGTCGGCCGCTTTGCGCCCTTACGGTCCCCCGTACCGGCTCGACATTTTTATCGATCGGCGCTCGGGTTTCTGGGGATGTGTACCGGTTATTATTCACTGTCCTTGATCAATGTGGCCGACTCGGTTGCCCTCCAGTTCACGCTGCCGATATTTACGATGTTTTCCGCCGTCCTGATCCTCGGCGAGAAAATTTATTCCCACCGTGTGATCGCAACGCTGATCGGGTTTGGCGGCGTGATAATCATCGTTCGTCCCGGCTTTGCCGAGGTCAATCTCGGCATTCTGTTTGCCCTCTCGGCATCGGCATTCCACTCCGTCTCCGACACCCTGTCGCGCTACCTTGCCCGATACGACCGGCACCAGACCATCATGGTGCTCAATTTTGCCTTTACAATACCGCTGGCCGCCGTCCCGGCGTTCATATTCTGGCAACCCCTCTCGCCCGAAATCTGGCCCCCGCTGATCGGGTTTTGTCTCGCCGGCATCAGCGCCCAGTTTTGCCTGACGCGTTCCTTCGGCATTGCCGAGGCCAGCCTGGTGTCGCCCATCCTGTTTTTCAGGCTTCCCCTCGTTGCCGTGATTGCCTTCTACGCCTTCAATCAACAAACCGAAATCTGGACCTGGGTCGGCGCCGGCGTAATCATTTTGGCGACCAGCTGGATGGCGCGTATCGAACTCAGAAAAAGCAAAAAGTAAAGACTGCCTGTCGGCGCTAATCCAGAGGACCAGTTTGCCGGCACGTACCGGTCAATTCACCCGGAGAAAAACGCATTCCGGATCGCACAAAATCAGGCGGCCGGCATCGTAACTTCCGGTATCCACCCAACAGCAGAAGTGACTCCGGGTCGACCACACCGCCGTTTTTAGCCAATTGCAGACCTTTGAAACCACATGCTTTGTTTGAAGCCTCGCCGCTAAATGGGTTGAGTTTCCATCGCTGAATGTCGTGGATCAAGATGCGCCACGATCATCCCAAACGGTATAGTGATCCACTAAAAAATTCTACCACAGGAAGTATATTATCTTAAAAAATATGTTTTGGAAGAATTCCCTTTTATTTACACTATAATACATATTTAATAAATTTATTAGAGTGCATGCGTAAAATTAGTCTCCTTCACGTTGCTTATGGGACTCTGACATGAAACCCACCGACCCGGCGTCGTCCAAAGACCAGCCCACAATTTCCCGATCCGGTACGGGAGCTGCGCCTTTAGAAGCAAAATATCCTTGGTCCCAGCGCCTGTATTTGGCGTTTTGGTTGTTCTTTATCGGCTCTTCCGCTGCATTCTGGTTTGTAGTGCTCAGACATTTTGTTTCTTTCGATTGATCTCTACCCCGCATCGAATTTTGGACTTCCAGAAAACGTTTAACTTGAAGTACTGGGCGTAAAATGGCGGGACGGAAGGTCACACGCGCGGTATTGAGTAAGGCAATTTACCAAGAAGTGGGTCTCTCCAAGGACGAATACACGGAGATGCTCAAAGCCGTTCTAAACGAAATTTCCGATACGCTGGCACACGGGTGAACCGTCAAGATTTCATCTTTCGGAAGTTTCTTGGTGCACCAAAAGAAAGAGCGGATCGGCCGCAATCCGAAGACCGGAGAGGACGTGCCGATCAAGTCGCGACGGGTTCTGGTTTTCCGCGCGTCAAATGTTTTGAAACGCCAAATGGAATCGTCACTCAGCGCGCGAATGCCCGAAGCTGGATGTGGAACGGAAGTGATTTACGGCGAACCAAACAGCCGCTGATAGCTGTGATCTCAACCGGTCGCCGCAACACAAGCGTAGAACTTCCGTTCCTGGAGGAAGAGCGGCCTAAATTACCGCAAAACCGGACATAATCCGTAAAGCGTCTATATCGCCATGTCGTCACTAAATTGATATTTAAAAGTCAGTTGCGCTGATTTTTATACCACTTACAAACAAGAGCAAATTAAGGCAGTTGCGTGCCCCCGCAACCAGAATTATCCCGCTTGCTCATAGAGTTAGCGGGATTTTTTGTGTCCTATAAAATCTCGATCGACCGTTTCGCCGACGGCTTGCCCAAGCGATGAGCCGCCGCGGGTTTTCCGTTCGAACGGAAGAAAGCATCACCGGCGGTATCGAGGCGGTGCGCGAGGCTTCACCGGCCTATGCAATCTTCGATCTCCATCTGCTCGACGAAAGCGGTCTGGAAATTGTGCCAATCCTGCACGCAGCGCGATCGGATGCGCGTATCAGTCATACTGACAGGCTACGGCAATATTGCCTCTGCGGTCGTTGCCGTAAAGGCGGGCGCTCTGGAGGGCATATTCCTCGGCGGCGATCTCACTGAAACCCAAACTGAAACCCTAAACGATAACCTTGGTCATCATGCCTTTCGGGAAGATATCCTCCGGCGTCACATGCTTGTGCGCGATGCCCTGCTGGTAGGTATAGAGCAGCATTTGCTCCCAGGTGGCGCGGTTTTCGTCGATGCCGAACGGGTAGGGGTCGCCGCCGAACATATTTTTCATTTTCTCGGCATAAGCTGGCACCCATGCCACCGGATAGCGCGACACCGCCGGATCGAGCATCCGTTCTACGCTGCGCCGTTTGGACTCGTTGAACGCATTGTACAGATTGCGCGCTACCCACGGGTTCTCGTCGATAATGTGCTTCTGCATCGCAATGATGTGCATGATCGGCCAGACCTTGGTGCGCTCGAAATATTCTTCTTCCATTTCGAGATAGTTGGGGAACAACCGTACGATATCGGGGTTCCCCTCAAGGAAGCAGGTCGGTGGCCGCGCGATAATCGCGCAGTCAATCTCGCCCGACGCCAGCATTTCCGACAGCGACTTGTCGGAAATACGGGTTATCTCGACGCCTTCCGGCAGGGTCAGCTCGACTTTCTCGACGCGTCCCGGCGCGTTGGCGCCCGCCTGATACCAATGCACGTCGGGCAGCTTGACGCCGCAATCGTTATGCATCCAGCCGCGCATATAAACTGCTGCGGAATGGGCCCATTCGGGCGAGCCGACGCGCTTGCCCTTGAGGTCTTCCACCGTCTTGATGCCGGCATTCTTATTTACATAGAACGAGGAAAAGCGGAACAGCCGCGAACAGACAACCGGCAGCCCGACAATGTCGCAATCGTCGCGGGTGATCTGCGCCGAAAATTTCGCGAAGCTCAACTCGGCGACATCCCATTCCCGATTTGCCGTAAAGCGCGCGAAAACCTCATGGTGGCTCAGCATTGACCAGGTATGGTCTATCCCCTCAGCGCGAACGGCGCCGGTGCGGAAATCGCGGAAATGATCGTAATCGGTCGATGCAATACTCAGCTTAAGCGGGGTCATTGTTTCCTCTAATCGTTATTTGGCAGGCTATTACGCTCGATTTACCTCTTTAATACACAATCTGGCAGAAATAGGAACTGTCGGCCTAATCACGTCCAGCCCCGGGCACGTCCAGCCCCGGGTAGGTCCCGCCCGACGCTTCATGTCCCGGTGATACTGCGCTCCATTAGCTCGCGGAGCTCTGCGGTGACGGTGGGTTCTACGTTGAACCACATTTTCCAGGCGGGCGGCCCCTGATGCAGCAGCATGCCGAGGCCATTGACGGTGCGATTGCCTCGTTCACGGCAAGCTGCCAGGAAAGGCGATTCAAGGGGGGTGTAGATTATGTCCGCAGCGAGCGCGGATTTAGAAAGTTTGTCGAGCCGCAAATCCAGCGCGGCTTCGCCGACCATGCCCTGGCTGGTGACGTTGACAGCCATCGCCACGCCCTCAAGGGCATCGTGGCGGTCTTCCCACGGCAATACCGAAATTGGGCCGCCAAATTGTTCTGCGATAAGTTCGGCTTTCGCGCGAGTCCGGTTGATCAGCCGAATTTCCGTAGCGCCCTCCTGCAAGAGGGCGTAGACGACCGCACGGCCACCGCCACCAGCCCCTATGACGGCTATCGGGCCTTCATCGGCGCGCCAGCCCGGCTGTTGCTGCTTCACATTGCCGATGAAACCCAGCCAGTCATTGTTGGTGCCGAATAGCGATCCGTCCTCGCGCACCACCACGCAGCTGATCGCGCCGATCTTTTTGGCGACATCGTCAACCTCGTCGACGATGGTCATGGCATCCAGCTTATGAGGGATCGTCAGGTTACAACCGGAAAAACCCAGCGGATGCAGGGCCCTTAGCGCCGGGGCCAGCTCGCCGGGCTTGATCTCCAGGAACACATAGGTGCCGGCCAGCCCCTGCTGCTCCATCCAGTAATTATGCATGAGCGGCGAGCGCGAGTGCATCACCGGCCAGCCCATAACGCCGGCCATCAGAAATCGATCCGGATTTGTCACTGTGTCGTTCCTACGGAAAAAGTAAAATTATCACGTCCGATATAGTGCCTACAGACTGCTACGCGCCGGCATCGAGCTTGGCGCTGAAATGATCCCAGGTGCGCTTGAACAGGGCGTCGTTCCACAGCTTCTCGCGGCACAGGGCCAGTTCTTCTGCGGTGAAGCAATAGGGCGTGCCGATCTGCGCTGACATGTATTGGCGCTGGGCATTGTCTTCGAGATAGTTCAGCAGAACAAAGGCATCGACGATGGTTTTGCCGACGGTTGCGGCGCCATGGGCCTTCATCAACGCTGCCGGCCCGTCGCCCAGCGTATCGGTAAGCCGTTTGGCCATGATCGGATTATTGATGGAATCCGGGGAATCAAGCACCGGCAGGGGGTAAACCAGCGAGCCCTGCGCGTAGACGGGCAAATATTCCACGCCGGCCGTCGACAGGATTGTTGACCAGTTGGGATGACAATGAATAACCGCGTCGACGTCGGAGCGCACCTTGTAGACGCCGGCATGAAGGTGGAATTCCAGCGGCGGCTTGCCGTTGCCTTCGATGACATTGCCGTCAAAATCGATGGTGCAAATGTCGTCGATCGTCAGCTGGCTGCGCTGGCAGTTGCCGATATTGATGAGCATGCGTCCCTCTGGCAGGCGGGTGCTCGCATGTCCGTTGTAATCCATGATGCCTGATCGCTCGAGCATGCGGATACAGCGGACCAGCTGCTGCTTTTGCTCCAATATCTCGCTCATATCCCGCTTCCTTCCCTGATCATTACCAGTTTGTGTTATCGCGCACCTGCCCACGCCAGAGCTCCCAGGCGCGCAGGCTTGCCCCCTGATTGGGTTCATCCGCGAGACGACCTTCCTCTTCATCGAGGGCGGCTATGGGCATACCGTCGCTGAGCGCGACAGTCCAGTGTTGAACGCGGGCGTTCACTTCGGTGAAGACAGCACGGAATACTGCCATTTGCAGCGATGGCCCGCAGGCAACCGACCCGTGCGCGCGCATCAGCGCGATGTCCTTGTCGCCCAGCACTTCGGCAAAGGCGATGCCTTTGGGGCAATCGCTGACCAGCATGTTGGTTTTGCCGAATTTCTGGCTGATATCGAACACCGGCACGCCGGCCGCCAGAAAGGCGGCGTTATGGAACATCGCCTGAACCGGCTTGTCGACCAGCCCGAATGGAATGACCGATGGCGAGTGGCTGTGCACGACGGAATTGATATCCGGCCGGGCTTTGTAGATTTCGCCATGGATGAAGCGTTC
>JBLHKG010000122.1:0-6191 GCA_047619835.1 Alphaproteobacteria bacterium | reverse complement strand
AATCCAGGACCCGGCGGCTGGGGCGCCATCCTCCGCTGGCGCGGCGAGGAACGGGAGCTGTGGGGCGGCGACCCGGATACCACCAATAACCGGATGGAGCTGATGGCCGCGATCCAGGCGCTCGAATCGCTCAAGCGTCCGGTTGCCGCGACACTCTTCACTGACAGTACCTATGTGAAGGACGGCATCACCAAATGGATCCACAACTGGAAACAGAGGGGCTGGAAGACTGCCAGCAAAAAGCCGGTCAAAAATGTCGATCTATGGCAACGACTGGACGAGTCACTGGCCCAACACAAAATCGACTGGCGCTGGGTAAAGGGCCATGCCGGCCATCCGGAGAATGAGCGCGCCGACGAGCTTGCCCGCCGCGGCATCACCGATATGAACGGGCCTGTAAGGGGGGAAACCGCGTGACCGACACCCCGCCAGAGCCGCCTTCACCGGCCGAAAGCCCTGCCCCCCAAACACCTGCCGCCGAAACACCTGCCCCCCAAACACCTGCACATGGGCCGGATGTCTTCACTTTCCCGCCGGTGATTTTCGCCATCTTCCTGATCATGGGATACATCACCGATCGGGGATTCCCGGTCGCCATAGGCGCGCCCGTGCTGCGCCAGATCGCTGGCGGCGCATTGATCGGGCTCGGTGTTGCACTCGCCGGCTGGGCCATCGCCCGGTTCAGGAAGGCGAAAACCCACCTGGATGTCAGAAAACCGGCCACCGCGCTGGTCACCGACGGACCGTACCGCTTTACCCGCAACCCGATGTATGTCGCCGCGTCGCTGCTCTACGCCGGAATTGCGGTAATCTTCGGCAAGATCTTTATGCTCGCCTTCCTGATCCCGTGCCTGCTCCTGATCGATATTTTCATCATCCGGCGTGAAGAGAGCTATCTTGACGCCCTGTTTGGCGAACCCTATCGAGAATTCCGACGCAACGTCCGGCGATGGCTGTAAAAAAAGGGCGACCCCAAGGCCGCCCTTTTTCGTAACGTTACGCTGCAGTTCAGAGCTCACCGAGCATATGTTCGGCGCTGGAGACCTCAAAGGCGCCTGGCGCTTCGACATTGAGTTTTGCGACGATGCCGTCCTTGACGATCATCGAATAGCGCTGGGCGCGCATGCCCATGCCGCGCGCGCCAAGATCGAGCTCAAGACCAAGCGCCTTGGCGAAATCCGCGCTGCCATCGGCAGCCATCACGACCTTGTCGCCGACATTCTGATCCTTGCCCCAGGCGGCCATGACAAACACGTCATTGGCGGCGGTGCAGACGATGGTATCGACGCCCTTGCCCTTGAGCGCATCGGCGTTCTGCACGAAGCCCGGCAGATGCTTGGCCGAGCAGGTCGGGGTAAAAGCGCCCGGGAGCGAAAACAACGCGACCGTCTTGCCGGTGAAAAGATCGTTCGAGGTAAGATCCTGTGGGCCGTCCTCCCCCATCACCTTGAATGTCGCCGCCGGAACCTTATCGCCTTCGTTTATCGCCATGGTATCGATTCTCCGTTTTTCGATGATGAAATGATGCCGGAGAGATAGGGTACCTCGCGGCGAAAGTCATCCTGTCCGCCGCCGTTTAAATTTCTAACGACTCGTAACCGCCTTCGGCCCATCCGCCAAATCAATTGCCGCAGTTACGGCCCCCTTGGTCAGCAGTTCTGACAGGGGGCGGCCCTCCGGCGCGCCTGGCCCAAACACCACGTCAAACGGAATGCCATAGCGGCCAAAGCGTTCCAGAAAAGCAGAAATAACCGGATCCGGACGGGTCCAGTCGGCCTTCATGGCAATGACATCTTTCCGTCTCAGCTGCTTCACGATTTCCGGTGAATCGAGCACCAGCGCCTTGTTGACCTTGCACGTCACACACCAATCGGCAGTGACATCGACAAAAACCGTTCTACCCGCCGCGACATGGCCGGCAATTGCCTCGGGGACGAAGGGTTTCCAGTAGGATTGCGCTGACTGGACGGATTTTTCTCCCGGCTCCTGCGCGATCTGCGACGGCCCAAGGATGGCCGCAAGCGCGAGCGCGGCAACGGCGCCACCAGACAGCATCGGAGACACCCGGCCTTCGGAATCCGTAATCCACAGCACGAACAACATCGCCGCCACCAGCGCCGCTGCCAGCAATGCCGCCCGCTCGCCGATCTGCGCGGCAAGCACGGTCAACAACCATGCCGCCGTGGCAATCAGCGCGATTGCCAAAATCCGCTTCATCGTGATCATCCAAGGCCCCGGACGCGGCAGCCTTGTGGCCAGCGACGGCGCGGCGGCGATCAACAAATAGGGCAGCGCGAGACCAAGCCCGAGCGCCAGAAAAATCGCGTAGATTTCCGCGGTGCCCCGGGAAAGCGCAAACCCAATTGCAGTGCCGACAAACGGCGCAGAACAGGGAGTCGCCAGCACCGCCGCGAAAGCCCCGGTGGCAAAATGGCTGGCCAGCCCGTGGCCATGACCGACAGAGGCGGCGCTGTCGGCAAGCCCGCCTGGCAGGCGAATCTCAAACAAACCCCAAAGATTGGCGGCAAACAGCGCGACGATTACCGCCATTGCGGTCAGGAATATCGGCTGCTGAAACTGGATGCCCCAGCCTACCGCATGGCCAGTCGATTTGAGGATAACAGCGGCACTCGCGAGCACACCGAACGACACCAGAATTCCCGCGGCCGAGGCAAGAAACCCCCTACGTACCGGGCCCTTTTCCTCCGCGCCGCCATGACCGATCACCGACAGCATCTTGAGCGACAGCACCGGCAACACACAGGGCATCAAATTCAGGACAAGCCCTCCCAGCACGGCAAACCCCAGAATGGCGAGAAACGCCGCCAGCGTCATCGGCGCTGGTGGTGGCCCAGTCGCTTTTTGAGGCAAAGCGGCGGCACCTTTCACCACCACGACATTCTGCTCGACCGCGCTGTCTTTTGTCAGAAGGGTCAGCGTCAGCGACGCACCCGCCAGATCAGCCGGCTTGCCCTCGCTCACCGATTTATACGGCGGTGAAATCGCGGCTAGAAAAACCGTCCCTCCCTCGCGTCGTTCCAAACGCGGAGGCGCAAAATGGTAGCCGGGCGGCCCCTCAACGAGCAGCTCCGGCGTACTCGATGCGCTCGAGTTCGCCGCGACATGGAGAATCTGCTTCCCCGGCGGACCATCGACGCGGGCCTGAGTCACGGTGAGCCCGACGACCGCCCCCTTACGCGGCACCAGTGCGGCATAGCGCGCAATCAGCCCGGCCTCAATCGCCGTGGTTTCCGGACCGCTCGGCAGCGCCAGAGAAAGTTTTGCGTCGTAGGGAACACAGATCTCGTTACAGACCAGATAGGGAACCCGCGCAGTGACAGTAACCGCCTTGCCCGGCTCAGAAAGCTTCGCCGCGAGGGGCAGAAGCACCTCATCCTTGTATCCCAGCGTCGTCAGCCCCTGAACGTCAAACCGGATGGGGCGCGGCCAGTCCACCGACATGTTTTCAAGATTGTGGGAGCCCTCCCAGTTAGGCTGAGGTGGAAAGCCGGCGTCGCCGGGCGACCGCCAATAGACCTTCCAGCCCTTCTTCATCCGGAAATGCAGTCCGAGGACCAGTGATTCGTCCGAACCCACCGCATCGGACGCGGCGACAAGCCGCACCGCCCCATGCTCGGTTTCCGACCACGGTCCCGTAGCGCCGTAAACGCCTGTCGAACCGAGCAAAATCAGGCCGATAGAGAGCAGAATTGCCCTAATTCGATGCTGCACGGAATTTTGCCTGAAAATCGTCATAGTTTTTACGCTTTATATGTCCAACATAGTTATTATATAGGGGCGAACTGCATCACGTGCGGGTAAATTGTACGTGTCAAAGGAAAGGACCGTCCGATGACCGAAGACGACACCAAAGACGGCAGGGATGAAGGCTATTTGACCGGCAACCTACTGATCGCGATGCCCCAGATGGGTGACGAACGTTTTGCCCGTACTGTTGTCTATGTCTGCGCGCATACCGCCGACGGCGCGATGGGACTTGTGGTCAACAAGCTGGTCGACAGCGTGAGCTTCCCCGACCTTCTCGACCAACTCAGCATCGACACCGAACCAGCGAAAGGGTCGGAAATACGTGTCCATTTTGGCGGACCGGTGGAAACCGGCCGCGGCTTCGTCCTCCATTCGACCGATTACGTACAGGATGCAACGCTCGTCATCGAAGGCATCGAGGGCAAGGTGGCCTTGACCGCAACGGTCGATATTCTCAAGGACATCGCCGAAGGCAGTGGACCGGTTGCAAGCATTCTTGCGCTCGGCTATGCGGGTTGGGCGCCAGGCCAGCTGGACAGGGAAATCGCCGCCAATGGCTGGCTGTCGGTCCCCGCCGACGACAAGCTGCTGTTCGGCACACAACCCGACACCCAGTGGGAGAGCGCAATGGCCAAGATAGGCATCGACTTCTCCATGTTGTCGGGCGAAGCCGGACACGCCTGACGCATCGCCCATCCCGCGAAACCCGGCGGGATCAGACGGCTTGCCTCAGCCTCGCGCTAACGGCATCGTATGATTCAAGCGCCTTTATCGGACCAATGGCGGCGATGGTCGGCGCGCTCGAGAGAATGCGGGCGATAACCCGCATCACGTCCTCCTCGGTGACAGCCGCGATACGGCTTTGCAACTCTTCAATCGGCACGGCTGCGCCATAGATGCCGACCTGCCCGGCGATCTGCTCCGACCGCGAATAGCTGCTTTCCAGCGACATGACGATGCCGGCGCGAAGCTGCGCCTTGGCACGGGCGAGTTCTTCCCCGCCAATATCGGTCGCCGCCCTGGCCAGCTCGTCACACAGCACCGGCATCAGTTCGCCGAGACCCTGCTCTCCGGTCCCGGCATAGACGCCAAACAGACCGCCGTCGGAATAGGAAGACGCAAAGCTGTAGATTGAATAGACCAGCCCGCGCTTTTCGCGAATTTCCTGAAACAGGCGTGATGACATGCCGCCCCCCAGCAGGGTGGAGGCAACGCCAGCGGCATAATAATCCGGGTCGTGATAGCCAACCCCGTCAAAGCCCATCACCAGATGTGCCTGTTCGAGCGTGCGATCCTCCCGCGCATCGCCGCCTCGATAGGCGGCAGCGTCAGTCAGAGTCCCTTCGCCGGCGGGAAGATCCGCAAAATGATCTTCAACCAGCCCAACGATTTCATCGTGGTCGAGCTTGCCGGCGGCGGCAAACACCATGCGGGGCGCGGAATAATGGGTCTGCATATAGCCGATCAGCTGATCGCGCGTCAGGCCGGAGACGATCTCGGGCGGGCCCAGCACCGGCATGCCGAGGGGCTGATCGGGATAGGCGGCAAGCTGGAAGCTGTCGAACACCACATCCTCGGGCGTATCGTTGGCCTGGCCAATTTCCTGCAGCACCACTTCGCGCTCGCGTTCCAGCTCTCCTTGCTCGAACAGTGAATGCTGAAGGATATCAGCGACGATATCCACTGCCAGCGGTACATCCTCCTTCAGGACGGTGGCGTGATAGGCCGTGACTTCCCGCGACGTGAAGGCGTTCAGATGCCCGCCGACTGCTTCAATTTCCTCGGCGATTCCCCGCGCATCGCGCCGCGCGGTGCCCTTGAACGCCATATGCTCAAGCATATGTGAGACGCCATTGAGCGACGCGTCTTCATAGCGGGTGCCAACCCGGGTCCAGACGCCGAGCGATACCGTCTCCACCGATTCCATCCGGTCGGTGACGACCTGCATGCCGTTGGAAAGCTCTGACTGCTCGACTGTCATCCTCTGACCCCCGACGGGTTTTGGGCCCGGCTGCGGGCGCTGATAAAGCTCTGAATTTTTTTCAAATCATTGGGCAAATTTTCCACCTGTTCTTCCCGGTCCATCAAATCCGCAAGCGATGGCGGCAACTGGGGCGCCGTTCCGGTCGCCCCCCTTACCGCCTCGGTAAATTTAGCCGGATGAGCAGTCGACAACACAACCATCGGCGTCGCCGCATCGCGCCGGCAAACAGCCGCTGCATGCATGCCGGCCGCTGTATGGGGATCAATCGTCACACCGGTTTCCTTTTGCGTTCGCGCGATCACCGTTTTGATGCCGTCATCGTCGAGCCGCGCGGCATCGAACAATGATCTCGCCTCCACCATCATCTCGGGCGAAGCGCTCATTGTACCGCTTTCCCGGAAAGACGCCATTGCCTGTGCCACCGCCGATCCGTTGCGCC